>CAZMEF010000139.1:0-5316 GCA_964565305.1 uncultured Eubacteriales bacterium
CTCTCCAGTCGCGCCTCTCGATGTCGCCAGAACCCGCAGCCAGTCGTTCAGGCCACGCCTCTCAATGTTATCAGAGGGACTCGAATGTTATAATGATCCCGAGCCAGGTTCCCCAATCGAAGTGACAAACCCGGAGGAAATCCCCATGAGCGATCAAATCCTAAAACCCGGTAAGGTCCCCCCGCAACTTCTAAAAGACATTATCTTCAGACGAAACGGCGCCATAAGAACCGAGGTAGCAGTGCCGCCCGGTATAGGTGAGGACGCGGCCGCCGTCAACTTCGGCGGCGATATGATAGTTATCTCCACCGATCCCATTACGGGGGCCGCAGAGCGGGCCGGGTGGCTTGCGGTGAAGGTGGCTCTCAACGACATCGGCGCTTCCGGAGCGGAGCCCGTCTGCATAACGATAACGCTGCTCTTGCCCGAGGGCTTCACGGCAGGAGAGCTCGAATCCCTGATGGAGGACGCGCATAGGGCGTGCCTTGAAGAAAACGTGGCGATCATCGGCGGGCACAGCGAGGTCACTCCGGGACTTCCGCGCCCGATAATCAGCGTAACGGCGATGGGTCGCGCCCCGGGCGGGAAAGTACTCAGGGCTTCCGGCGCCCGGCCCGGCGATGACATAGTCGTCACAAAATGGGCGGGCATGGAAGGCACCGCTATCTTGGCCAAGGATTTTCCGGAAGCCTTGGAGACAATTCTGGACGCCGATGCCCTATCACGCGCCGCTGCCCTCATCGAAAACGTGAGCGTGACAAAAGACGGCCGGATGGCCGCGGAGCGCGGCGCGTCGGGTTGCCACGACGCCACGGAAGGCGGCGTTCTCGGCGCGATCTATGAGATATGCGAGGCCTCGAACTCAGGCTGTCAAGTGAGCGCCGACGAGATCCCCCTTCTTGAAATTACCAAAACAATTTCTACGTTCGCGAAGATCGACCCGCTCAAGCTAGTGTCCTCAGGCTGCCTTGTGGTGACGACTCCCAAAGGCGCGGACTTGTGCCGCGCGTACGTCTCCTGCGGTATCAATGCCAAGGTGGTGGGCAAGATTACTCTGGGGGAGAGACAAATCCTCAGAGAGAGCGGGGTCAAGAAACTGGTAGCCCCAGAGACCGATGAGCTGTGGCATGCTAGGCGTTTTCTAGAGGAGTTGTCTCTCGGCTCGCGCTAGGGCAAGAGTAGGATTTTCGCGAACCGAGGTGATCCGGGACGTGTGGGTATTTTTGGCTCTCGCGGGGCTTGTCGTCTCGGCTTGGTTCGGGGTGGCGTGGCTGGGAAAACTCCTCACGAAGTACGAACACACGGTCGAATCCCGGCTAGTCTTCTCTTCTGCCGCTCTTCTTTCGCTCTATGTCGGGTGGAGGGCGGTACGTCATGCCGCTCCTTCTTGGGGAACGCTCCCGGCGATCGGAGCCGCGCTTCTATACGGATTCGCGATGTTCTGCCTGATCTCGTTCGCCGCTATGAAGCTTTGGCTCGCTGTCCTCACCAGACCCGAGGACGAGAAGATAGAGCGGATCGAAGATGAAGAAGATAGGCTCCTCAGGAAGCTGGAAACGCTTCGCTGGCAGGCAGCGCAGCGACCTTTGTCCACATCCCGCGCGGAAACGCCTCGGCCTGATCGGGATGCGGGCCGGAGCGAAGATTCTAAGGCATCCGGCGAAGAGGATGACGACTCGGCCCTCAGGCGTTTCGTGGCGACCTGGGAGCAAGAGGGCGGGGCGGCTCGAATCAGGTCGCTGAAAGTCTCAGAATGGCGCGATGAAGCGTCTAAGATGACCGACGCCGAACTCGCCGCACTGACAAACCGTGCCGGGGCGACCGAGCCGTCCATGCCTAACGTCGCCGGGCCGGGAACGAATGAGCAGCAGAAGGTAAGGCGGGCGCTTTACGTCTTGGAAATAAACTCGCGAGTTTCCGCAAAGGTAGCCGGGGCCAGGTCCCAATCGGAGGCTGCGGGGACGCCGGCGACGAGAGTTCGGTCAACTGCCCCAATGCCGGGGCCGACGCCGGGCCCGGTGCAGGGTCCGACTACAGAGTCATCGCAAGAGGAGCAGATGGCGATGAGGCAGCGCCTCCAGGAAGTGCACAAAGAAATCCAGATGGCGCGCTCGGAGAAATCCCAGTTGCTCAGAGGAAAGATCAAGCTTACTTGGAGGCGACAAGCATGAGCCACATGAGTTCCTATAAGGCCGACATCAAGCTTGAAAACGCGCTGCAAAAAGGCAGGTCGGTCGAAGAAGATCCGGGCTGGGATATCCTGTCCGATGCCATATACGCGGCGGCCGAAGAGAAGAATATGGATGTCGGTCGCACCATTCGCGACTACTACGGGAGGGCCATCCTCTGCGACTGGGCCCTCGTAAGCCCGGAAATGCCGCGCGGTTTGGGGATCAAGGTAGACCGCAAGACAGGCGAGATCAGTTTCGTTTGTGACACCTACGGGGGGTACGAGCGATTCGTGTCGGCGCTGAAGGACCGCATCATCCAGAACTACTCGGCGCTATGCGTCACAAGGGCGTTATCCGCTCTCAATTACAAGGTGGAAGTCGACGAGGTGGGGCACCCTTTTGACGGAAAGAAAGTCCTTGTCAGGGGCGTTCTATGATGAAAAGAGTCGATGTCGAGGTCGGGCGCGATGGGGATATCCGGTTTGAATTCTCCGGATTTGCGGGTGACAACTGCTACGAAGAGGCGGACGCCCTGCGCTCTCTCCTCCGCGAGATGGGGCTGTGGGCGATCCCCGTGACGGTAACTCCCAAGACTGCCGGCGAAATCGACCTCGAAGTGCCCGAGGCCGCGGACAACAGGAAAAAGGTGCCCGTATCGTGAGCATCGCACCGGCGCGCCCGGAGGGACTTGCCCCTGCGGCGGAACATCGCTCCGTAGGACAGCCGCCCGTGATCATGCCCCGCCTGGGCCAATCCTACATGGAAATCGAAGTGAGAGGCAGCGGCCTTTTCATCTACGAACGCATGGGTGACGGAAGTACCGCGCCCTTGGTGAGGGAACTTCAGGCTCTGGGCCTTAGTTTGGACGTCTTGGTGAGTTCGCCCTGCGGATGACCGGGTTTTGAGCGGGGGAGCCGCGCGAAGAGAGCAGGAGACACGCGAAGAGGCAGGGAGCCCTGCGAAAAGGCCGTGAGGGGGGAGCGGAGTGGCAAGGCAGTTCGACGAAGCCTGGATCCGCTCCGGTATTATGAAGAGGAGAGCCAATTACTCGCCTGTCATCTGTTTCGAGACAGTTGATCCCAAGCGGATCTACCAGTTCAAGGAGTTCTTGTTCGCGGACGCTGAGTTTGGCGGCATCGACCATTTTTTCATGTACGATCCTTGGGATGGGCTGGGAACGCTTAGAAAGGGACCCGATGGTCCCGTATTCGAGCCTTACAAAAAACGCGTCGCGGCACAGACGGCGCTTTCTTCGCGGCTAAGACCAGAGGGAGCGACAGAAATACCCCAGCTTAAAGGTGTATTGAAAGAAATGGACGGTTTTCTCAAAGCCGCGCCGACGGTGCTGCTCCTTCAAAACCTCTCGGAATCCCGGGAGGCGGAGACGGGGCTCCAGTCCGCGCTCCGGGCCTGGGCGCTTGACCCGCAAATCCTCACGAAGGGTTCCACGATCTTCATCCTTACCTCCGACGCGTCCAAGGTCATGGACGATTTCACCAAGGAGTTCGTCGTAGTTATCAGCGTTGACCCTTCGAACCTGGACGAGCGCACCTGCCTCATGCGCTCCGTAGGCGATGAGTTGGGCCTGGAGCTCGAGCAGTCCAAAGTGGAGGCGGGGGCCGTCGCCTTATCGGGGCTGAATCTTCACCAGATCGAGAGCATCCTTCTTGAATCCTACCAGCGCGCACACGATTTTGACCCCACGATCATGAAAGAACTCAAATCGGAGATGGTGAAGCGGTCGGGCGTTTTGGAGGTCCGCGACCCGGACGTCACCTTCGGCGATATCGGCGGGTACCACGCCATCAAGGACTTCGTGTCGAAGTACATAATCAACGTCTTGAAAAGACCCGAGCGGGCGAGACGTTTCGGGCTGGGGCTTCCCAAAGGGCTTCTCTTTTTCGGGCCCCCCGGCACAGGCAAGAGCCTCTTCTCGAACGCCCTGGCAAGCGAGGTCCAGCTGCCGTTCATCAACCTGGTGACGGAAAACATATATTCGAAGTGGCTTGGGGAATCGGGTCAGAATATGAAAAACGCCATTACGCTGGCGGAAAAGATGTCGCCCGCTATCGTCTTTGTGGACGAGATAGACAGGTTCGGCAAAAGGACAGGCGCTTCGGCCGGGTCCGCCGAGGAAGAGACGCAGAGAGTGTTCTCCCAGTTTCTCGAATGGTTGGGCAGACCCGACAGGGAAGCCATCATAGTCGGAACGACCAACGTGCCCGAGCATCTCGACGAAGCGTTTCTACGGGCCGGAAGGTTCGACTACAAGATCCCTTTCCTATACCCGGGCCCGCAGGCGCGGTTGGAGGTCCTTCTCGTTCACCTGGGGCACTCTGGCGGTTCGAAACGGGGACCTGCGCCCATGGACATGGACGCAGGGCGCGTAAGAGAGTTTTTGGAGGAAGCAGTCGTGCCGCTTACGGCCAACTTCTCTTGCGCCGAACTGGAGGAGTTGATTACGAGAGCCAAAAGGCTCGCGTTTGACGCGGGGCGCGAAGAAGTGCGCGGGGAAGACCTGCTCCTTGCGACCAAGACCTTTCGCATCGACTTCGCCGCGAGGAAGCGGACCATAGAACTTTGCATGAACCAGGCGAGACGCTACACAGACGACCAGACCTTCCTTGACGCTATTGAACAAGAGAACAAATTATATGACAATGAGGATGGAAGGAGGGGGATCCCATGAGAGAGCAAGTCGAGAAGGTCCTTGATGAGATAAGACCGTCTCTCCAAGCCGATGGAGGAGACGTGGAGCTCTTGGATGTCACAGAGGAAGGCATAGTGAAGGTGAGATTGACGGGGGCTTGCGGCGGCTGCCCGTTTGCGACCATGACCCTCAAGGGGGGCATCGAGCGCATTCTGAAGCAGGAAGTGCCCGGAGTTAAGGAAGTAAGGGCCGCGGAGTAGGCTTCACATCAAACTCGCATAGTCTTATTTGAACCCCCGGTAACCAAGCCGGGGGTTCAGTTTTCCCCCGTTCACCAACCCCAGTTGGGTGGCATATGTATGTTCTAGCCGACAGGCACTCTTTGTCCTCAATGAAAGGAGGGTAACTGCTCTGAATACCCTCGAAGTCAAGCGAGAGGAATTACGGTTAGAAGAAGTGGTGGGGGAAGGCGTTTCTCAGGTCATCGTCAGCCAA
>CAZMEF010000140.1:0-5286 GCA_964565305.1 uncultured Eubacteriales bacterium
TGAAGCCGCCCCGATCTCGCGGTGGCCTTCCAGTCCACGTGCTTCGGGGGGTCCTCGGGCTGATAGGGCCGCACAAGTTTCAAGTAGAGGGGATCGCGGTAGAGCCACGAAGCCTTCGGATTTTGCCCGAAGGGGTAAAGATCGATCAGATCGGGAGCGCTTATCGGCAGCATTTTAGGGTACACCACGAGCGTGTTCTTGGCGTCCGAAGGCGTATTGGCGGGAAACAGCCCCAAAGGATCTTGCGAGAGGATCTTCGCGGGGCCAAACGTGTAGACGCCTCTTTTTGTGCACGACAGGTCATACCGCCTGGTAATTGACTCATACCCACCGAGATGAACCCTGTGCGGTAGGACCGATTTTCCAGGGAGATAATGCGTTTGAACCGCTTTGCCATTTAGGTCCCAGATGTTCTCCATTTCATCTTGGCAAAGGGCGTTCACAGGGAGGGGTTTGTCGTTCTTGATACGAACGGTCAGCCCCACGCTGTCCCCCAGAAAAGCGTAACCCGAGGAAAGGGACCGGGAGTAAAAAAGGTCTTTCGTGGACAGGTTGGACAAGAGCTGCGACACAAGCGCTATGGCGAACAAGGTCGCGCCGATCAGATACGCTACCGGCTTCGCCAGAACGGCGCCTATGAGCACTATGGCAAGCCCTATGTTCCTGTACGTGCGCCCCATCGCTCTAGAAGCCCACGGGTACGGGGGTGTCCGAGAGGATGTCCTCAACGATATCCCTACCCCTGCTGCCGCGAAGGGCGGCCTCCGCCCTGGGTATCAGTCTGTGAGCGAGGCAGGGGAGGGCCAGATATTTGACGTCGTCAGGAAGCACGTAATCTCTCCCTCGGATGGCGGCCAGGGCTTTGCAAAGCCTGGCGAGGTAGAGGCCGCCCCTTGGGCTCGACCCGAGTGTGAGTGCCGGGTGAGAGCGGGTTTTTTCGACAATGGCAAGGATGTAAGACGCGACAGGCTCGGCGATGGAGACCTCCTTGATGGACTCCCGGAGGCTTGCGATCTGTTGGACGCTCACCGGAGCCGCTCCGTCATTTGCGATTTCCCCGCGTCTCCGACTGTCGACGAAGCGAGTCAGTATTTCCCGCTCTTCTGTTTGGGACGGATATCCGAGCGTCACCCGAAGAAGGAACCGGTCCAACTGGGCTTCCGGGAGCGGGAATGTGCCCTCCATCTCGATGGGGTTCTGGGTGGCGATGACCATGAAGGGTGACGGCAGCGCCCGAGTGACGCCTTCGGAAGTAACTTGAAGCTCCTCCATGGCTTCCAAAAGGCTCGATTGGGTCCTCGGCGTGGCCCGGTTTATCTCGTCAGCGAGCAAGATGTTCGCGAACACGGGGCCGGGTCGCCAGTGGAATTCGCCGTCCTTTTGGCTAAACACCGAGACGCCTGTCACGTCCGAGGGAAGAAGGTCGGGCGTAAACTGCACTCTTCTAAACGAGAGGCCAATGACCTCCGAGAAAGTCCTGGCGAGGAGCGTTTTGCCGACCCCCGGCACGTCTTCCAACAACACATGACCCGATACCATCAGGGAGGCGAGCAGCAACTCCGCTTGGGACCTTTTTCCTACGACAACCTTATCTATCTCATCCAAAACGCGGTTCGAAATCTCGCAAGATTCGGGGATGCCCAACGCGATACCACCTTTTCCGGCAGCTTGTCTACTGAAGATCATCCCCATAACATTGGCTGCCGCAAAGGATATCTCCTGCTCTGGGGCAGAAGATTGGCGAGAGCAGCTTATTGGCCCGTTAGCGCCTTGTGCGCCCCGGTTTCACGCCCGCGGCCCTGGGGAAACTCTCTTGCCGGGTGGGCAAGACAGCGGTCTGTCCCAAGACGAGGTCGGCAAGCGACTGCCGTTGCACGGCGACGAAGGCGTACCCGTCGCGGACGTGCACTACCGCCGGACGGAGCGCGCTGTTGTAACTCGAGGACATGGAATAGTGATAGGCCCCGGTCACGAGGAAAGCTAGGACGTCATCCGGGGCTAAAGGCGGGAGCAGCACCTGTTTGACCAGAGTGTCCCCCTCTTCGCAATGCTTTCCCACCACCCTGGTGGGGCGCAGTTCCGCGCCGTTCGCGTTGTCCACAGCCACGACACGGTATTCAGCGCCGTAGAGCATGGGCCTGGGGTTGTCCGACATGCCTCCGTCGACAGACGCTACCAAAGTGCCGTCCGGCAACTTCTTGACAGAGCCGACGCTGTAGAGCGTCGTTCCCGCTTCGGCGACGATGGAACGACCGGGCTCGACATACAAGACGGGGGGGACGATCCCGAGGACCCCTGATTCGCGTTCCAACTCTTGTGATATCGCGTCGATGTACTGGGCTACGGGGATTTCAAGCTCGTCCGTGTACCGGACGCCCAGCCCTCCGCCTAGATTGAGTTCCGTGGCCGTGATTCCGGTTTCGCGCCGCAACCGGCCGACAAAGTGCATCATGATCCGTGCCGCCGCCACAAAAGGCTCCAACTCCAAGATCATGGACCCGACATGGCAGTGAAACCCCTTGAGATTCAGGTGAGCGAGCAAAGAGACGTGAAGGGCGGCCACGACCGCATTGTCCTTGTGAAGCGCTATGCCGAACTTCGAGTCTATATCGCCTGTTTTTAGGTATTCGTGGGTGTGAGGATCGATCCCCGGGGCGAGCCGCAGGAGAACATCCTGCTTGCATCCCTTAGTTCTGGCTAGCGCCTCCAGAAGGTGGGCCTCCTGAAGGTTGTCTACCACGATCCTACCCACCCCCGCGCTGAGGGCCATATCAAGTTCTTCTACGGTCTTGCTGTTGCCGTGAAAAAGGATCTTGCCGGCGGGAAAACCTGAAGCCAACGCTATATGTAGTTCTCCGCCTGAGGCCACGTCGAGCCACAAACCTTCTTCCTCGACAAGACGGACCATCCTCATGGAAAGGTACGCCTTCGCGGCGTACACAACCCGGCCTTCTCCCGCGTATTCCCGCATCGCGGAGACATATTCCCGCATGCGCGAAGCGATCCTATCTTCCGAGTAGACGTACAGCGGGGTGCCGAAGCGTTTGGCCAACGACAGCGCGTCCATACCATCAATATGAAGGTGATTTAGATGTGCCGTCATTTTATACCCCTTCTTTGTCGCCCGCGGTTGGCAAGTTCCTCTGACTATAGGTCAAGAGGGGGCGGGGGTCAACCATTAGAGACCTCAGAGATCTCGAACGTCTCGACGGTCTAGGAACCCACCGGTCGATTTCACGTCCTAGTGATCTACAGGAGGGATCACAATGAACATCCGAAGGACCACAATCGCGTTGTTAGCGGTCGTATTGTTGGCCACGTCACTGACAGCATGTGCGAAAAAGGATCTCGTCACTTTGGCGAAGCTCGACCCCACCGCTATGACCGTGGGCGACCGGTACGGCAACTCGGTCCAGATCCCCAACATGTCGGATTTCGTGGCGGCCATGAAATCTGCCAAGGTTGTCAAGAACCCGGCCGGGGTTAAGTCCGAAACCGAGGCCGACTACATCTTCACCTCTGGACAAAGCAGGGTCTATTACGATTACCAGGGCAAGTATCTGATTTATGTCGACAAGGACCAGAAAAAGACCGTGTATTCTGCCGATCTGACCCAGCTTCTTTCAGAAGTCCCCGGGCTTGTTCCCCGAATTGAAGTCGGGTCGAACCTCGATCAGAACGTTTCCGGGGTTATCGAGCAGATCAAGAAAGTGAAGTCGCCCGCGGCAGCCCTTTTCGAGGCTTCCGACAGGTCTATTTTGATGGTGGCGGCGGGGGAGAAACCGACAAGCGGGTACCTGATGAGCCTCGATGGGGTTACTTACGCTAACGGTACCATGATCTTCAAGGTTAGGCTAACGGCGCCCCAGGGCGGCGCCGACACCGTGATCACCTATCCGTGTCTTGAGGTAGCCATCCACGGCTCGCCTGATGTGGAAGTTCAGCTCATATCGAAGGGCGAGACGGGTAACAAAGTGGAGCATGTGAGTCTGGCGAAGGTCGCCTCGAGCCAAAATGTCATCCTTCTGCACCCGGAGCGGGGTTCACTTCTGACCGAGAGGGCGTCGTTTAACGGGTTCGCCCGATTGAGCGACGGGAGCTTCACCATCGAGGTGGAAGACGGGCACAACGTGCTCGGCCGAAAAGCGGTAACGGTTACGGAAAGGGCCCCCGAATGGGGTTATTTCGAACTGACGCTTGATCTTAGCCCGGCGACGAGTCCCAACGGCGTAGTGTATGTATCCCGGACCGAGAACAGCCAAAGAGTGGACGAAGTGATATTGCCCATTTCGTTCGGCGGGAAGTAGGGAGCAAGCAGGCGCCGGCCGTGCGCGAGGAAGGCGCCTATCAGAAGTTAGGCAGGCGCATAGCGTGTAAAATCGGAGGGGCTTCAGCGGCGTTTCTTCCGCAGGAGCCCCTTCGCTCCGTACACGATGAGAGCAAGAAGGAACGAAGAGCCTGCCCAACCTATGAGCGGGTAGACGGTCCTGACTAGGTTCGAGAATCCCACGGAAGATGCCCACAAACCGATCATTGAGGTCAAAGCCGCAGTGAGTTTGAATCCGGGGGAATCGGGCGGCGCAAGCCTCACCGAGAACGCGTAGAGATTGGCTACCGCAGTGGTGTAAACCTCGGCCAAGAAAATTAGGATGTAGAAAGGTCTGCCCAGCCTGTGGGCCGACGATGCCAGCCGTGCCATGGGCACCTCATAGGATAGGACTCCCGGTAGCGATGAGACGATGGTCAAATACACAAGGAACAACGCCAAGGCAAGCCCTAAGGCCCCGAGAAGCGCTCCCGAAACCACCTGTTTCTTCGAATCGAGGGTCGCGCCCAGGACTGCCAGAACTGGGGCTGCCATGACCACGTTATATGAGACGTACGTGAGCCCCGCAGCGGGCCAGAAGGGAACGGCAGCCGTCACGCCCGTAGGAGGTGACTTCAAGACCACGCCTGAATTCCACAGAACGGCGACACTGACCAAGAGCACCCCCGCCAGGAGAAACGGCACAACAGCGGAGACCGCCGCCACTACGCCCTTAAGTCCGAAAAGGACGGTGCCCAGCGAGATGACAGCCATGATGCCCGCGCCGGCGACCCAAGCCACCCCGTACTCCTGTTGAAGAGCGGACCCCGACCCTGCCACCATGGCCACGAAAGCGCCGAACAGGAAGAATGTCGTGACGAAATCAAGGACCGGCGAAAGCAGTTGCCCGCAGGTTTCCCGCAAGACAGCCACGTGCGATGTGGCGTTCATCTTTCGTCCAATCTCCATGATCATGAAGC
>CAZMEF010000141.1:0-5245 GCA_964565305.1 uncultured Eubacteriales bacterium
GTAGGTCACCGCCGGGAAAATCATATAAGGAAGCCCCACCAGTCGGTGGGGCTTTTCTGATCCGCTCCACCCGGCGTCATGACGCTTGAGCGTTCTGGCGTGAAGGACACCAGGTCGCCGTCATCGAATTTCAACTGTGGGGCGATGCGTGGCTCATACGTCATCGTCCAACTAGGTGAAGACATAGCGGAAGAAGGGTTCGAAGTGGAGAAAGCCCCTTTATTGCTCCAAAACGCATTTATCCATGACGGCAGCGGCAACGCGCCGAAGGCAGGGGCGATCTTGATACACGACGGCAGGATTGTCGATTGCGGCGCTATTTCCGAAAGATCGGTGCCGTCGGAAGTCCGACGCCTCGATCTTGGCGGACTGGCCGTGTCCCCAGGGTTCATTAACATCCACTCCCATTCCGATACAGACGTCCTGGTGCACCCTGAGGCTAAGACACTGCTGCTACAGGGGATCACCACGGAAGTCGTTGGAAACTGCGGCGGGAGCGCTGTCGACACAACCGATTGGGATGAGGACAGGTGGGAGAGAATCCTCCCAAAGTTGAACCCGCCGAGGAAGTGGAACGGGGTCAGCGAGTACCTGGATATGGTCGACGCGGTCGTG
This sequence comes from uncultured Eubacteriales bacterium, assembly GCA_964565305.1. Lineage (GTDB taxonomy): Bacteria > Bacillota > Sulfobacillia > Fermentithermobacillales > Fermentithermobacillaceae > DULO01. The sequence goes on from CAZMEF010000141.1 coordinate 616, forward strand.
CCGGCGGTAAATGTGGCCTCTCTTTTTGGGCACGGTGATATTCGAAGGTTAGTCATGGGCGATGATGGCCGAGGGATGTTACCGTATCAGCGGGCGCAGGCCGCCGAAATCGCGGAAGGGTGGATGGCTGAAGGTGCCTTTGGGGTCTCAAGCGGGCTTGAATATGTGCCCGGAAGATGCGCCGACGTCGAGGAACTTATCGCCGTTTCCAGGCCGGTGGCCGCGGCAGGAGGATTTCACGCTTCACATATTCGCAACGAGGGACCAGAGCTCCTGGAATCAATAGAAGAGACTATCGCCGTCGCCAGAGGTAGCGGCGTCAGGTTTGAAGTATCTCACATCAAAGCATGCGGTCCTTCGAATTGGGGCAAGGTCGCTAAGGCTTTGGCACTTCTGGACCATTCAGGATGCAGCATGGCGGCGGATTTCTATCCCTACCTCGCCTCCTCTACGGAACTTGCCATCGTGTTGCCCGATTGGGTGGTAGAGAACGGTAAGCAGGGGGGGCTTCGACTACTTCAAGATCCGTCTACCCGGGATAGGGCGGAGCGTGAATCGCACGAACGGACGATAAGGCAGGGCGGTTGGGATAGGGTCATGCTTACGCGTTTGGAGAAACCCCAGAACAAGTGGATGGAAGGTATGCACGTTGCCGCTGTCGCCGGGCGCCTGGGGAAAGAGCCTGCGACGTTTGCGATCGATCTCCTTATCGGTGAGGAAATGAAGATAGGGATCGCCCGCCACGCCATCGGAGAAGACGACCTTATCGCCGCGATAAGGCATCCGAAGACCTGCGTTATCACGGACGGATACAACACGGTGCCTGAGGAATCCAAGCCTCACCCTCGTTCCGTAGGTACTTTCCCACGTTTCCTCGGACACTACGCCCGGGAGAAAGGGATCATTTCAATGGAAGAGGGCATCCGAAAGTGTACCTCGCTTCCTGCCAGAAAGATGGGCATCCCCGATCGTGGGCTAATATCACCTGGGTTTCGAGCGGATCTCGTAATCTTCGATCAAGACCACATTATCGACCGGGCGACATACGAAAACCCGTGGCAGTATCCCGAAGGCGTGTTTGGAGTTATGGTCAACGGAACTTTCGCATTGTGGGAAGGCGAGCTGACCGGTGTCAGATCCGGCGTAGGCCTACGGCACGTGGCCTGTTCGCACTCAGGTAACGTAAAGCCGTTCTAGCAGGCACTTTACCACTATATGCCTCGGAACACCCCGTTGGCGTCATCGTCTATACTCCTGATGACGCGAAGCCCGTCCACGCGCAAGGCGGCTGATCTTTGAAGGCCGATCAACTCAGGCAGCTGTTGATAAGTCTGGGGATAACTGGCATCGCCTGTGGACAAATTGGCGAAATCAGGAAACCCATGGATTTCGATAGGTAAGGGTCGACAGCCTTCCCACCGACTGGCTGAACGGTGCACACGATCCCGAAATGGGAGACTTTGCGGGACGGTCTGCGTCAGATGAGTGGTATTATGTTAACTGCACTGCCCACTACACGGCATGCACGGGGAGGAATAAGACAAGTGTTTAGACGCGCATTGAGCATCGTAACAGTGGCCTTGCTGATTGTCGTTTTGGGCGTTTCAACTGTCGCCGCGGCTCCCGCTCCCGAACAAAGCCGGCGACCGGGTGTGGAGCCCGGTACGAATCTCAAGAATCAGCCGTTCCGAATTTCAGACGGATGGGGCTATAAGCCGTGGGGCGGCACCGGCTTGGACTACTTCGCCAACTGGTCCGAGCAGACAAACGAAATCAGCATGTACGTCTTTAACGACACCAAGCGGCCCATAACGGTCACCACTGCGACAGCCATGACGTTCGACTTCGCGCTGTGGAAAGATGGTAAGGTTGTGTGGCGCGCCGCATCCGACAAGAACTACGCTCAGGCCGTAACGAGCGAAACATTCCGGCCGGGCGAGGGCAAGGTCTACAAGGCGACAGTGCCGCAGATGGCAAGCGGAACTTACTTCATCCAGGGGTATTTTGTCGGGGAGGCCAAGGATCACCCTGTTGTCGCGACCTACATCTGGATGAAAGCGACCGACCCGCTTCAGTACACCATAGATTACCTGGCGGGCAACTGGTTTAACCCGACTCCCAGGTTGCGCCTCACCATCAAGAACACCGGTGACAAGAACATGACCCTTCCTTATCAATACGGGTATCAGGTGCTCGTGAAGTACGTGGGGGCCAAGGATTACCTCGGAAACGTGGGCATCGGGCAGTCACTGGGCACGCTGGAAGCAGGCGCGACCAGGACGGTCTTCGTGCCCCTCAACGGGCTGGGAAGAGGAAGCTATCAGGTAGATGTCCGTTCCAACATCGGAACAGGGACCTACAAGACAATCGTCTCGACCCGGTTCTACTACTAGGCACTGAGAAGGTACTACTTTTGCCCCGGCGGTCAACGCGACTGCCGGGCTTTTCCTTACGGATGAGGTCGCACCCGACGCGGCCGATCGGCGCCGGCCGGCACTTCTACTTGCGGACGTAGCTGAGTAATTGGTATCATGCCCGAGGAACCGTTTGCCCCTTTTGACTGCAGGAGGAGATGCCCTATGAAGGAATACTCTACAGAGAATATCAGGAACGTCGCCTTGGTTTCGCACAGCGGTTCGGGAAAGACCACCATAGGCGACGCTCTTCTGTTTTTGACAGGTGGAAACGATAGATTTGGCAAGGTTGATGACGGAAGCTCGGTTCTTGATTTCGAACCTGAGGAGATCCGACGCAAGACCACAATTTCGACTTCGATTGCCCCCGCTGAATGGAAGGGCAGGAAGATCAACATCCTCGATACTCCGGGCTATTTCGACTTCGTCGGCGAGGTTCGCTCGGCGTTAAGAGTTAGCGACGGGGCGGTCGTGATCTTGGACGCGAGCGGTGGGGTGGAGGTAGGCTCGGAACTTGTATGGCAGTACGCTTCCGAGTATGAGTTGCCCAGGTTGCTCGTCATCAACAAACTCGACAGAGAGAACACCGACTTCGGTTCGGTGATCGCCAGGGCTAACGAAGCCTTTGGCGGGCATATCGTTCCGGCCTACCTTCCCGTTGGCAAGCAGGCTTCCTTCAAGGGCCTGGTAGACGTTATCGCGAACAAGATGTTCACCTACTCTTCAGATGGCAAGGTCACAGAGGGCGCTGTTCCGGCCGACATGGAAGAAGCGGCGGCAGAGGTTAAGGAACAACTGAAGGAAGCCGCGTGCGACGGTGATGACGCCCTGATGGAGAAGTATCTCGAAGAGGGAGATCTGGCCGACGAAGACATCCGAAGAGGGCTCAGGCTGGCGTCCACAGCGCACAAGGTTTTCCTCGCTGTTCCGGCTGCCGCATCCAAACTCGTCGGTATGCAGCACGTTCTAGACGCTATCTCCGAATATCTGCCTTCGCCGCTTGACGTTCCCGCCGCTTTGGGAACGCTGCCGGAGCAGGAAACAGAAGTGAGCAGGGAGCCGAGCGCTAGCGCTCCGTTCTCCGCCCTAGTGTTCAAGACAACTGCCGACCCCTACGTGGGAAAGCTCACGGTTTTTCGCGTGTATTCGGGGAAGTTTGTCTCGAACGGAACGTGCTTGAACTCGTCCAGGGGGAAGATGGAACGCATCGGCCAGCTTTACACCATGAAAGGAAAGAATCAGGAACCCGTTCCGTCAGTTGTTGCGGGCGATATCGGCGCGGTAGCCAAACTTCAGGAGACTCTTACTGGGGATACGTTGTGCAAACCCGAAGAGCCCATAGTGCTTCGCGCCATCAAGTTCCCTGCGCCTGTCTATTCTGTAGCCGTACATCCGAAAACCAAGGGCGATGAAGATAAGATCTCATCGGGCCTCACGCGGCTCACTGAGGAAGATCCGACTATCAAGGTCGAGAGGGGCGCGGAAACCGCCGAGACGATTCTATACGGCCTTGGCGAAGTCCACGTGGATGTTACTACAGGGAAGTTGAAGAGGAAGTTCGGGGTTGACGTCGAGCTAACCAACCCGAAGATACCGTATCGCGAAACCATTAAAGGAAGCGCAAAGGCAGAAGGGCGTCACAAGAAGCAAACCGGCGGGCGCGGTCAATTCGGCCACGTTTGGATCGAGTTCGAGTCCTTGCCGGACAAGGATTTCGAATTCGTCGACAAGATTTTCGGAGGCTCCGTGCCACGGCAGTTCATCCCCGCAGTCGAAAAAGGCCTTCGCGAGTCGCTTCCGGAAGGAGTTCTTGCGGGATACCCCGTCGTGAACGTCAGGGCGACCCTCTATGACGGCAGCTTCCATCCCGTGGACTCATCGGAAATGGCCTTCAAGCTTGCCGCTTGGCTCTCGTTCAAGAAGGGCCTTGCGGAAGCGCAGCCGGTCATACTCGAACCGGTAATGAAGCTCGAAGTGACGGTCCCCGACCAGTACATGGGCGACATCATGGGTGACCTTAACAAGAAACGCGGTAGGATTCAGGGCATGGAATCCAAGGGTCACATACAGGTCATTAGGGCTACGGCCCCTCTTGCGGAGATCCAAAGATACGCGATCGACTTGAGGTCCATGACCCAAGGGCGCGGCCTGTTCACCATGGAATTTGACCATTACGAGGAAGTCCCGGGCAACATAGCCGAGGACATCATCGAAGA
>CAZMEF010000142.1:0-5224 GCA_964565305.1 uncultured Eubacteriales bacterium
TTCGATTTACCGCCCCCCTCCGCCGAAGGCTGCACCTACCCCGTCCCCATGGAAACCGTACTTAAAGTGGACACCATCGAAGCCTCCGCTCCGGTCGCCGACAATTCCCCGCGGCTCTTCGAGGGCAACAAGACCGACTTCGGTGATCCGTGCGCGACCAATGATCCGGGCCAAGCATTGGTCGTCTTCCATGTGGACGCGCGGGATGCGAATTTCGTTGTCCGGGATTTCGACGTCACTCTCAAGGCGAATGTCCTGCCGGCAAGTATCACTGCGGATCAACTCGACGAAAGCTGGGCCAAGGTTGAAGGCCCTGCTTCCGGGAGCCTGAACCGAACCGATTCCTTCGAGGTTAAATACCAGAATCCCAAAGTGGGCGGGCTCTATCAGTTCGAGTTTGGCCTTGGGCTGAACGGGTGCGCCAACAATGGGGCAAATTTATTGCTACCGCTGGGTGGACCTGATGTTACCACTTATTTTAATTCGGAGGTTGCACGGTACGACCAGTGGATGGCCACACTAAAAACTCGCCTCGATTCATATTCGGCAATTGTGCGATGGTATCGCCTCCGAACATGTTCGTATCGGACGGTGAATGATATGGATTACAAAGAGGACTCGTGGCAAGAGGGCGATTCTCCCTGCATGAAATATGCAAATGGCACGGTAACACTTTACGGCTTTGTCTTGGGCGCTGACCAACTTGGCAATCTGTTATATGCTTATACTTTTGCGCGCGCCGAATTTTATTTTTCAACCGCTTGGCTGGGCGGTAATGCTGCTCAATTGTGGAGCACGAGAGATCTTGATTCATCGGACGATCAAGCGGCATATACAGCTGGTTATGCGTTTGGTGATAACGGCGGGGTATTTAGCGACTACTTGAGTCCATCCGGCGTGCCCGCCTACGACGTTTCCCCGGTCGAAGATATGCAAACCGAAACAGCTAAGCGCGCTTGGCCATCTCAAGAGCCATTACCTCAGGCTCAGTGGAGAACATATCCGGTATCACTTCCGCCGCCATAAAAACAAGGAGCACCCACATGAAACAGGCCTATTTGATTGCGATATTCGTTTTGATATTTGCATTTGTTGCGAATGGGGCGACAAATCAATTTCTTTCGGGTCTCAACGCACAGTGGACATCACAAAATGCGAGCAATGTGCTGAGTTATATAGATGCCGAATTGTCGAGTCATCCCGATAATCCTCAGGCTCTCTTTGCTCGCGGTGTTGCCGCCGCTGAGCTACAGATGTGGGCACGTGGGGCTACCAATTATGTCCGGCAATCTATTGACGCGTTGGACATCTCAACGAATTACACCTCCCAAGAGAAAGCCTCACTTCTCGCCGCTCTGACCAACCATCTAAATTTCTTCATTGCCAGTATCAATGTTCTTAATGAGCCGACCAATTCGGTCCCGCAAACCAATACAACGATACAGGCTGAAATGTTCCTTTCTCTTCCGGGCGAGTTCCCGTATTTCGAGTTTCTATCTTCATTTAAAGAGCCATAGGGTGTATGCTTTTCATGGGGCTTCGGGAATATCCGTGTGAATCCTGACGGCGTGGAAGTAGAGTTGGGCCATGAAAGACAAACAACTCTATCAGCAGATTCTTGGGGGCACCCGGCCATGGCGGGTGGAAAAAGTGGCGTTGAATGCGGAGGCGCGGGAGATCGAGATCTCGATGGCGCTGGAGTCGCAGGTGTGGGCGTGTCCGGAGTGCCAGGCGCGGATGCACGTGCATGGGTATGAACGCCGGCGCTGGCGGCATCTGGACAGCTGTCAATTCAAGACGTATCTGGCGGCGGCGGTGCCTCGGGTGAAATGCGATGCGCATGGGACGCAACAGGTAGCGGTGCCGTGGGCGGCGAAGCACGGCCGCTTCACGGCCCTGTTCGAGCGCCTGGCCATCGATCTGATGCGGGAATGTTCGGTGAACGCGGCTTGCGACGCGCTGCGGATCAGTTGGGATGAAGCCGATGGGATCAAGCAACGGGCCGTCCGCCGGGGTTTGGAGCGCAAAGAGACGCGGCCTCTGCGCCGGTTGTGCGTCGACGAGAAGGCGGTGGGATGGGGCCACGATTACCTGACGATCGTGACGGCCGCCGACGGCCCGCGACCGACGGTGGAGTATCTGGGGGGAGGCCGTCAGCGGGAAAGCCTGGATGCCTTTTGGCGCTCGCTGCTTCCGGAGCAGCGCCGCCAGGTCGAGGCGGCGAGCATGGACATGTGGAAGCCGTTCGTCGAATCCACGTGCGCCCACGTGCCGCAGGCGGACATTGTCCACGACTCGTTCCACCTGACGCGCTACGTCAACCGGGCGCTCGACGAGGTGCGTCGTTCCGAGTACGCCGCCCTTTCGGCCGGGGGGACGAACGCCTGAAGGGCACCCGCCAGTTGTGGCTCTGGGGCTTCGAAAACCTGCCAGAACGCTGGTCGAAGCGGTTTGCCGATCTGCGGGCCTGTGCCTTGCGGACCGCCAAGGCCTGGGCCATCAAGGAAGTCTTCCGGGAGTTCTGGCGCTGCCTCGATCCGGGCGACGCCGCCGCTTACTTGAAGCGCTGGTGCTCCATGGCCTCGAAGAGCCGCATGGCGCCGCTGCAACGCGTGGCCCGCCTGTCCCGGGAACACGCGGCGCGGATCGTCACGTACTTCAAGCATCGCTTCAACAACTCCATCGCCGAATGGGTGAACCGGCAGATCCAAGATCTCATCCAGAAATCCTGCGGCTACCGGAACCGCGAACGCTTCAAAGTCGACGTGCTTTTCCACCTCGGAGGCCTCGATCTCTACCCGGCCTCAGCCAAGTGAAAATCCCACGGAAATCCCAGAAGCGCCACAACTATTACGATTGCGACGAATACATGCTGCACTCGGCATCAAGACATTGCTTGAAGCAGTTCGATCCCAACGGCTGGCCCACAACACCATCGCTCCATATATGTACAGGCAACGAATCCTTTTACGCTAACTACGATTATCATTGGAATGGCTTTTATTCCCACATAGTCGTTGAATTCGCATATGAATATGAACAGCCTAGCGAGAATTTCCCTGTGACGACGACATGTATTGTGAACGGAACCGTCTCGACAAGCATCAGCAACTTGAACACCTGTACGATGCCATTGAACGTAGTTATAGAGCCAATCTCACACACCATCTCATGCGCGAGTAATTCTTATGATGTATATCTTGTCGTCTGGGAAGTGCCAGATCCAGATGCTTATCAGAAGGAAGGCGTCTCGCTTTCCAACGAATACACCGACGGGCTGTTGCTTTCATACACGGCGGGCGATCTGGGCGGCATGGCGGACTGGGATGGGCTCAACTGGGGTCAGCGCTAGGCGCGCGACGAACATCGCCAGACCCCGTATGCGGAGACCTTGCCCACCAACGAACTGTACTCCATCCATCTGATGGCCACGAACCGCGCCAGCCTGCAGCTCCAGAAACTCCGCTACCGCTGGAGCCTGCCCAGCGTTTCCGGGGTGGTGTACCGGGTCTTCTGGTGGGAGAAATTCATCCCGGCCAACGGCGGCTCGGGCACCTCGGTGGTGCAGCGCACCGTGGACGTTCTCGGCACCGGCGGCACGGTCTATACCCCCGCTTTCGATTTACCGCCCCCCTCCGCCGAAGGCTGCACCTACCCCGCCCCCATGGAAAGCATCCTTAAAGTGGAGATCGTTTCCATAAATCCCGACGCTGAAATTCTGTGTAAAAGTTGTGATCTGATCATCAATGCTGAAGCCTCTCCTGCTGGCCGGTCATTAGAGTGGACCATTGAATCGGATTCAACGGGAGGAGCTTCTCTAAGTTCTTCATCTGGCTCATCAACTGTGCTGACAGTGCTGGAGACCGCGAATAACGGGGTCGTTGTTGTGCGCGTGGCAGATGCGGCTTCGCCGTTATATTATGACGAAGTCGAGATCACTGTGTGGGGTCCACAGGGGTATCCACCGCGCCAACCCAACAATGCGCGTTTCTTCGCTGGACGGACTGAAGCAGAAATCGATTGGGCTATGCGACACCCCATCTGCGCGCGTCGCTTGCGCAACATGAATATTGATCGTCTTGTCTTTGCTGAAGTCCATCGTGTCTTCCCGAATGCAAACTGTGCACGTGATCCCAATGTTGGCAATGCGTTTCAGCATGCCTTTCTGATGTGTCGAGTTGCCCAGATATGTAATGCCAATACAGCCGCTGAATTGGGTGATGCGCATGAAGAGTATGCCCAGAATGATTGCAGGGCGGGTCATGCGATTATGGATTTTCACAACAACGGCGTCGGAGTACAGGCAAGCATGGGGTGTTCAGATTGTACGGACTGCATTCTTGATGCGATCAGAAATGGGGCCACCCGATGGATGGGTCCTCCGCCATCAATGCCGCCTACACCAGCGTGTGATTATGAATTCACCGGACATACAAATGGAATATTAGGAAATCCCTGCATTCCTGCGCCATAATGAAAGGATTTGCAATGAAACCAGGTTCAAGAAGCATCATTGGCTCGCTGCTGACGAGCTTGGTGACAACGCTTATGTTGGCTTCCTGCAACGTGACTTCCGATTATCCCGTGGATGTCCCGCCGGGAAGCGAGGTCGACGTTACTCCATATCTTGGAGACTGGAATCTCTGGGAAGTCGCGGGTGAGACCCCTCAGCAAGCTGTTGTCATTTCAATCCAGCAGGTAGGAACGAATATAACAGTTACCTGCTCCGATGGAATGACATCATCCACGGAAACGGCACAACTCACCCGCGTGAGCGGTGAAGTTATTGCATCCTTAAGGGGCGAAACAGGCCTTTGGAACATTAGCATGGTTACGCTTAATGCCAACTCGAATCAGATGTTGGTAGCGGACCTTAATCGCGAGAGACTGAAGCAGGATATCGATGCGGGTCTAATCGCCGGTGAGATCGATAATCTGGATACGAACTACTTCTCTATCAACATCACGGCAGATGGCACCACTCTTCGAAGTTATCTTTCGCAGCAAGCCGATCTATTCTACACAAATGGGATGGTTTTGGTTCGCTGACATATCGCGTTGCACCCGGCACATCCGGCGCCAGGGGACCTGTCACCGGCTGTGCTCACCGTCCCGCTGTCGCCTAATGCAACGAGCCTGGACGGTTGCGCGGGTACGTCGAACGATAACGTACCGGGTCTTCTGGTGGGAGAAATTCATCCCGGCCAACGGCGGCTCGGGCACC
>CAZMEF010000143.1:0-5151 GCA_964565305.1 uncultured Eubacteriales bacterium
AGTTCGGGTTGCTGACCCTCACCTTCACTTCCTGGGTCACCACATCCACAAACCCGGGGTTATCCTCAGACCACGTCGCTCCATCATCTACGCTGTACTTCACCACGTCTCCGCCCACAAGGTTACCCACCGTGATGCTGTGGGACGAGCCGTCGTAGACTCCCGTGTAGCCTGTGACAGTCAACGAGGGTGGGACAGGCAAGCACGCAAACCATACATCCTGGCTCGGTTCGGTCGTCGTTAGCGTAACGCTTGTCGGGTTCGAAGCTCCCGCCGTATGGTAGCCGTAGAGCAACGACCCTATCAGCCTCGTAGTGACGCTACCGTCAGTACCGCTGAAGTAGACAGAGTACGGATGGTTGAGTTCGAGGTCTGTCCCCTCCAAGAAGGTGACGTACTCAAGTTCCGCGGCCTGCGGGTTGGCCACCGCCACTCCCATCGAGTTCACGGGAATGCCCGCGGAATTCACTCTATAGTAGTGAACGACTATGGTGCCCGCGTTGATGCCCACCTCGGGTATCGGGAAGTGCTTCAGGGCCGAGACTCCGAGGGCATTTGTGTAGTCTACGGTCGTCGCCTTGTTGGTCGGGTAAACGACGCCCGACACGGCGCTCGGGTCTATCTCAACGATGTAAGAAAGCCACGCAGGATTGGCCTCCGAGACATAGGGAACATCCCAGGTAATCGTCTCCGAAGTGGCGTTATAACTGAAAGTGGTTCCCAGGCTTACGGTAATCTGACTTACAAGGTCCGCGGGAATCGAGAACTTCTCTCCCACAGGGTCAGTTATGACCGCGTCTGTGGCTGCGTAGGCGATGCTGCCCGCAATCTGCTGAAAGATCGAGGTAAGATTATCATTTGTCGCAGCGTACGATTTGCCGGGACTGGCGATCCGGTTCAGGATATCCTGTCCGGATCCTCCCGGGGTAAGCCCGACGGAATAGACAACCGAACCCTCTGCTTTGGCAAATCTCGACTCGGCGATCGCGCTGTGTCCGTGGTTGTAGCGATAGTAGCGGGCGTTGTTACCCCAACCGCTCTGGCCAATACTTGTGGTCATCGAAGACCCGCCGCCCGCCGTCTTGGTGTAGTCGTACAAAGCCTTCGCCAGATCGTCGCGAGTGTCCCAATACTGGGAGGATCCCACTCGAGTGAAGTAACTATCGTCCCAGTTATCACTATCTTCAGCATTAGGTATCTTATAGCTGTACGTAGGCTCTCCATCGCTGAGGAGCACGATGTACTTCTGAACCGCAGTGCTCGACGACAGAAGAATCTGCGCTTGCCTTATCGCCGCCTGGGTGAAGGTGCCTCCGGTAGCCCTAAGGCCGTCTATGGCATCGAGGAGGGTCTGCTTACCGTCCGGACCTTGAAAGCCGCCGGCGTGCGTCGTGACGTTTGACTGAAAGGAGACCAAAGCTATCCTTGTGGCCGAATCTGACACAAGGAGATTGTTCACGAACTGCGTTGCCGCATCCTTGGCCGCCCCTATTCTTCCGCTGCTCCCTCCCATGCCTCCTGAAGTGTCGATGACCAATACGACATCCGAGCTTGTTGGAAGGTTAATCCCAGTCAAAGTCAGGGTAACCCGCCATTGGTTGCTCGTCCCCTCCACGGGGGTAGCCACCTTGGTTAGAGCCAAAGAACCCGGGTTCGGGGGTTCAATATTATCGTGATCCGAGGGATCAGCCCCCATCGGCTGCATCAACATCCCCAATAGGCCCGGAGATCCCTTGAAGAGCCCTTTGGGAACACGGACATAGGCAGGCTCGTAGAGCTCGGGCGCGGGTATTTCAGTTGGGTGCTCCAAGCCGTCCGGGTTGTCATCCGCCTCGACAACGAGTTGGTAGAACAACTGAATTGAATTGCCCTCATCAGACAAGACCAATTCCTCAGGATCGCTGAATAAGAACGTTGCCGGGGCGAAGTCGCGGATGAACTCTGCGCCCTGCACCGTGGCGCCCGCTTCCAAGCCTTCGACGCTCTCTTCATCAAGAACCTGCCGCCCGCCATCGGGCAGCGTGAGGATATGCGAGATCGCAAGAGTTGCAGGTATCCTAGGGGTCTCGGGTTCCTCTGTTGTAGAATTCCCCTCCGCCGGTAGGCCCTGTGACGTTTCTTCGAATCCGTCGTCATTTGTCTCGCCCGCCAAGCCCGCCAAAGCCCCACTGGTTCCCTTTACGGGGTTGATCGCGGCGACCAAAGCTGAAGCGAGCAGTACGCAAACAATTGTCAATGCCAGAACCTTTGTTCTCTTTGCGTTTCTCACGGCAAAGCCACTCCCTTTTTGACACCTTTATGACCCTGCTTGTCTTTGTCTTCTGAAGGCTTGTCCCCAATTACCGTCTCACGATTGTTGCCAAGTGCGCCCAAAGTCAAACAAAAAACCGACCGAGGATCGCGGTCGGTTTCACCACTGGCTCCGAGCAGATCAACAGGTGACCAAATTCGTTCTGCTCTTCATCGCGCCCGCAGAAAGCACGTCTATCTCAAGAGTATCCGACTTGATCAGTTCGCAAAACGTCTCGCCCGGCGCAGTTCGCAGGCAAGAGCGGCCGAAAAACCTGAAGCCTGTCGACACGACAATTTCAATCTACCCCTCAGGGTATCGTCTGGCATACTAACTATGCTTGGGTAAACGAGTTTTGTAAAGAGGATTATAGGAAACAAGACCCAGAAGGGGCGGCGCCCCGCGGCCCACCCGATAGGACGAAGATCTTCAAAGACGCTAGATCGCTAGCTGATCCCAGTATTTGGCCAGATACAGGCCCGATCCGTAGAGCTGGAGGCGGGCGTCTCGCGGCAAATGGACACAGCCTCCCTCAACCACATCCCGAGAGCCCTGTGCAATCGCCGTAATACGCTAAGAGGCCCGTGCTCACGCGCCCCGCTGGCACGTAGGATCTAAGGTCGAGCATGCGCTCAGAGCCCTCCCGCGGCCTTTTGCCTGGCCGACATCAGGCTCTCCAACGCCGCCGTATACCTCGGGCCGTTCTCGCTCCACTTCTTGAGTCTCTCGCACGGAAGTTCCCCGCACTCTGAACAGGACTTGAATTCCTTTGCGTCCACGCAACACGTCAGGATGTCACAGTCCGCCGACCAGTGGACCGAACGGTCCCCCAGACACCCGTCGCAATGGACGTCCTCCGGTTTGCATCTGTCCGGAACATCCCTGTTCAGCCAATCGAGGATTCCCTTCATGACATCCGGTTCCGACTTGGCCCTGTAAATGTCGCACTCCGCACAATCCAGGCCGCACGCCGCAATGATGCTGATTTTGCTCATAATCCACGCGCCTCCATAAGTGCCTTGAGATTTCTCCCGGAAGAAACGACATAGCCTGCTAATCCGATGGCCGAGAACTTGTCCTTGACCGCCTGCCATATGAAGGGGTCCGCCTTTTCGGTCCCCGCCAAAAGCGCCGCTGTCTCCTCCTTTGTGAACTCCTCCGAAACCCTCTCAAGGCGCAGCAAACCTTTGTTACGAGGGCATACCTCCTGACACTTCATGCACCCTGTCAGAGCGTTGTGAGCCTTCCGCGGAACGTAGTCGGGCCAATCGCCATCGTCTCCTTGGAGCGCCGTAAGACAACGCTCGGCGTGCAGCAGGAACCTGTCGCCGCCGATGGCGCCTGTCGGGCATATTTCCCTGCACTTGTCGCACTCTTCGCACTCTGCCATCTGTACCGGTTCGTGAATGGTTAGGTGGAACGACTCGGGAACAGGGGCATCGGTGACGAACGCCGAAAGAAGTTGATAACTTCCGAACTGACGCGTGTACGTGATGTTGTTGCGACCGTATTCGACGAGCCCGGCTCTTGCCGCCAAAGATTTGAGCGGGGCAAAGACCTCTTCGACTCTCCATTCCCCGCCCAAAGCCTGCCGGATTCCTTCGCCGTTGGCGCGCGTTACTGCCTTATAGTTCACAAGCGATGGGGGCACGATGGTTTGGATCTTGCCGGACTCCGTTTCGAACGTAACGATGTGGCCCGGCCTGGCAGTGGCCACGACGATTACCGCCGTCGGGCGCCAGTCCCACTTGTATTCAGTTAGTACAAAATAGTGAAACATATCTGCGAACAGGGTCGGTTCGATCATTTCGCGTCTGGAAGCGACGGCGTCCCTAGCCGCTTCCAGCGCTTCGAGTGGAGCGAACCCCACCTGATGGCCGTTTCGCGATGCCCAAGTGATCACTTCGTCCATGCCTATTCACACAACCTCCTAAGAGTGCGGTGGCCTTCTACTGCCGGGGCGTGGACAGGGTACGATGCCAAGGTACGATGCAACGCCAGACCGCATGTGGTAGGATTAGATGCGAACGACAGTTCTCCTTCTTGTCTAGAAGGTTTTTTGAGGGTGGATTACTATGGCGGCGGATAGTCCCGAAGACCCCAAACAGATGAATCGGGCGCTGAATACTCCGCCCGACTTCGTCTACCCCCTGTCAGATCTCAGCGGTTTGGAGGTTCACGCGGACCGAGCCCACCCTGCCGAGTTTCTGGGAAGATCGTGCCTTTGCGTCGAGAACGGACTGGTTGTGATCGGCGCCTCCCACAGTGCCGCCAGAATCCAAATAGACATAGCTTCCCCCGTTCCCAGGAATCGCCTTCAGGATCACCGATCCCTCTAATTACGAGCTGGCATACGCACAGCCTCACTGCTCGGGAGGGTGGGACGCGCTTCAATACGATCCTGTGTTCAACGGATCGAACACCTGGCAGATCTACCACGGTCCCCTATTCCAAAAAGAGGTTCTTGTCCCTACCGGTGAATGGTTCACGCTCGCCCTCGAATTCGCCGGCGATGCCTGCTCGGTTGGGCTACCCGGTCAAGAACCGCTGACGGTTAGCCCCCTTGCCACGAACCGCGAATCAGGCAGGACCGGAATATGGACCTACTTGCCGGCATACTTCAGCAACTTCCGAGTCAGTGGGCCCGCCCAAGACAACGAAACGAAGTTCACCCGACCGGAGCGACCCCTGCCCCACCCCGCCGGCGCCGTGCTCCAATGGCGGGTCCCCGGTCAAGGCGTTGTGGCGTGCGAAGGGCACGGAATCCTCAATCTGAACCGCTATTTTCCGCTCTCGGTGGGCGAAGTGACGCTCGCCAGATCGTTCGATCTGCCACGCCCCGGACGGGTCGAGTTCGACTT
>CAZMEF010000144.1:0-5116 GCA_964565305.1 uncultured Eubacteriales bacterium
CCAGACGTGAATGCTCCCCAGCCTCAGACTCCACAGGCCTGATTACTCCCCAGCCTCGGACTCCCCGGACCTGATTACTCCTTAGCCTCAGAGTCCCGAGGCCTGAACGCTCACCCAACCTCAACGCTCCCGAAGCCTGAACACTCCCTGCTTTGCGGCCAGTTTCACGTACTCCAACAGAACCACGTCGTCGCGGTACCCTGTCTCCCCTTCTAGCATGTCGGCAATGTCCAAGAGGGTGCGTTTTCCGTCGGCCCAGTACTGTAGGTGTGTCGCTGAAGGCCGTAGATTCTTGTGTTTCTCCGAGAATGCTTTGGCCAGATCCTCAAACCCTTCCGGGAGCTCCTTTGCCATGCCCGAGAAAGGTCCGCGAAAGATCCGCTCCGGCACGAGCGCCGCGGCTTCGGCGCGCGCCAAAAGTGTGGCGTCGTCTTGTGGATCCCACGGTTCAGGAAGACCTCCAGAAGTTCCAGGCTGCGCGGAGCCAGTCGCCTCTTCTTGCTTGGCCAAGCCGGCAAGATTGGCAAGCGCCCTATCCTTATGAAACGGCACCGATCCGGTCACAAAGGCACAAGCCTTCCGGCGGGCCTCAGCAAATTGCGGAGTATCCGGGGCGAGGGCCGTCAGACTTTCTATGTCTGCGACCTTTCGTTCCGCCATGAACGGGATTCTGCGCTCAATTGCGCGTCGGGCTTTAGCCAAAGCCAGAGAGCCATCTGGTCCTGCCAAAGACGCCCGCGCCTTGTCCAGAATTGGCGCTAGAGTGGAGTCAACTTCGCCGCCGAACCGAGCGGCCATCTCAGCCGCAAGGTGCGCGGCATGGGCAGGCGTCGCCGTTGCGGCGATGTACAGGTATGAGGCCGTTATGCTTCCCGTTACCCACAACATTTTGGGGTCTACCTTGTCGATGGTATCTTCGCTCGTATGGTAGAAAACGTCCGGCCACTGGATCAGCATCGGGCAAGTAACGCCAACAGACGGGTCCGCCCAAACGTAGTGGTCGCTCCCTCCGGAAAACGGCGAGAGCGTCCACCTGAAAGAGGAGTAGGCGTGTGTTCCGCCGAGATTTGGTATGTCCGATACCATAAGACGCAGCATCGATTCAGCCAAGTCTCCACCGAACCCGGGCAAGGAGACAGAAGGCTTCTCGACGATGAAGGTGCTCTTACAAAGATCCTGATTCTCGCCCACCATGTCAAGGTTTATGGCGGCCACGGTCTTCGGGATCTTCTTTTCATTCTCGGCGAGGTAAGCGTAGGATCCTGTCATCTCGGGAAGCCACAGGAGCCTTATAGTCCTCTTTGGCCGCGGAAGCCGGCCGTCTCTGATGAGGCGCGACAACGTCCGCGCGACTTCCATCAACGTGCCGCATCCGGAAGCGTTGTCGTTTGCCGACGGCTGAGGATGGCAAAGGTGAGCCATCGCCACAACTTCCTCGTAACAGTCTGACGACTCATCGTACTCACCCGGAATGACAGCAGTGACGATCTTCATCGTGCCTTCGTAGAAGCTCGAATCGACCTTGGCGAAGACGGCAAGTTCTTTCTTTCCCTCGGCGAACCTTCGCCGTAAGTTCTCGCCTTGCCTTGGAGTAAGCATGAAGCCGAACGCCTTCTGCTTATCCGGATGCGATGGCCAGAAACTGAGGTACTGTCTGCCGTCGGGCAAGGTAAATCTGTCCCTTACCGGCGGTTGCTCGCGCAACGTGTCTGTGGCAATTCCCGCCGCGTTGAACCTGTCAACGGCCACAGCCGCCATCTCTGAAGGAACCCCCCGCGAGAACACGATCTTTCCGGCCACATCCAGCCCCTCGTAGGCGGCAGGATCGGTCGCCTTCTCGACATAGACCATTGTCGTGTGCAGCCCTTCGGGCGGCGTCGGAGCACTTCGCTGAACGAGTGAGATCTTCTGCGCCGCGAAGGAGCAAAGGCGTTCACGCTTGTCATCTTCAAGAAGGATGAGTTCGGCGTCCCGGCATTCCCACTGATGAAAGCTCTCCTGGGACCACCAGCGTGTACCGCTGTGCGACGGAAACGGCAGGATCTCCCCGTGGATGCCCCACTCCTTCAAGAAAGAAAGGATGTATTCCGCAGCTTCGTTAATCCCGGGGCTGCATTGAACTCTATGGTACGACGCGATTTTCGCGACGTCGTTAAGCGCCGCCTGAGGCCCGAACTCCTCTTTGATGACGGAAACCGTATTCTGGAACATACCAAACCCTCCCGGTGACGAAATTGACAAAACTCACGAAGCGGCGATCAAACGCTTCCATGTTAAATACGTCATCGGGGTGCCCGTTACCTTCAACACGGGTAAAAATGGATCCCTAGATAACTGTGATTATGGCCAAACATATGAGGATGATGCCGGCGATGATGCCTGCGCGGTGGCTTACCATCCTGTTTTTCGCGATTCTGCCCAAACGCCATCCAAGTCCCACGAACACAAGGCTCAGAAGCCCCATACAAAGCGAGGTAAATAGGATTGGCAGGCCCATGAGGCCTGCGGGTATGCCGTTAGCCACATTGTTCAACGCCAGAGCAAAACCAAGAAGCAATCCCTCTCTAAGGTCGATCGTTCCCGATCCGTCGTGATCCGCCCTTAACGGCTCCTTGAGGATGCGAAGGACAAGACCGAGCGACGTCAGTTTGAGGTTGCATATCTCCCTGAGCGGCTCTCCTTCTGGAGGAGCAAACCCGTCTAGAAAGGCTTTCAAGGACATAGAAAGCCCGATGATGCCCATAAGCGCGGCCCCTGAAGTGCGCGCTGCCCGGGCCGTCAAGGCGCCTGTAGCCAGTCTGCCGGCAGCCATGGACAACCCCCCTAGCGCAGCCGAGATCAAGGCGATCAGGACGTTGGCCCCGGCCGATATTTGGGCGCCGGCCACCCCGTAGGCCCCTCCTACACTGAGGCTGTCGAGACTTGAAGCGAGTGCGAACAAGAGCACTGCGGATAAGGTCGGAAGCGAAATAGGGCATCCCCCCACTTCAAGCTTATGTGGGGTGGGCGGCGCAG
The DNA here is from genome assembly GCA_964565305.1 of uncultured Eubacteriales bacterium. Classification (GTDB taxonomy): domain Bacteria; phylum Bacillota; class Sulfobacillia; order Fermentithermobacillales; family Fermentithermobacillaceae; genus DULO01. The sequence goes on from CAZMEF010000144.1 coordinate 3,016, forward strand.
GTTACGGTGTGTTCGACTCAATGATCTGCGCCTCTCGGATCGCCCTATCGCCGAAATCTTCTCCCGTCCTGGCGAACCATTCCAGTTCGTGCCAGGCACGCAGAACGCGACACCGACGCCATTCCCGTCTAGAAGTCAGAAGGTCTCTCGGCCTCTCGGAATGCCGGCGGAAGGCGTCGCGCCTGTTACCAGGGGAGTCGCCGGAAGTCGTCATGGCACCCAGATACGCGTCCATTAGCAAGGTGGGATCAAGCCGGCATGTCTTCATGCGATCGGCCACATCGTAAAGCGAAACCAGATCGAACAGTCCCTGATCCCATCTGGCAGAGTCCCAGTCCACCAACACCAGCTCCACGGCCCCTGCCTTCCCATCGGACCGGCGCGGGCGGGCCCGTATGAGAACGTTGCCTTCGTGATAGTCTCCGTGGATAAGGGTGGGCGGCCCCATGCTCTCGTCCGGACCCTCAAGCATGCTCACGGTCTGGCCGGCAAGCGAATCAAGCCTATTCTTGAGTTCTGCCGCCTCTCCGGCCGAAAGTCCGGTGTAGACGCCCTCATCGAGCCTACGAAAGGTGCCCGCCAGCCCTTCCTCGACAACCGCACCCCACTTTGGCCGATCGTACACCGGAAGATCGAGCAATGGTTCGCAGTCACAAACGTGGCGCCCCGCAAAACTGGCATGAAAACGGGCGATGAACCGAGCCGCTCGCAAGTACCATACGGTGTCGGGATGCCTGTAAAGGGCGTCTTCCCCGACATCTTCCATGACTATGACCTGAAAGCCATCTGCGTGATGCACGTCAAGGATCCCGGGCACGGGGCAACCGGACCGGAAAAGGCACAGCAGCGTGTCCATCTCGCGGGACGCAACGGGGCACGCCTTCACGATCACGCTGTTCTCATCCGGGTGTCGGTCCAGCGCGACGCGCGCGACCAAGCTCGGAAAACCGTCACGGAGCACCCGGATCTCCTTTGCCCGATCCGCTAGTCCGGCCGCGTTCAAAGCGGCGTCAATGCTGATATTCATTGGGGTTATCTCCCGGGGGCCCCTGTCGCCCCTAGCCGCCCAGCAGGGTCTTGCGAGCCAAGGCGACCCCTGTATTGGTTTTGAAGTTTTCCGCCACGGCATCGGAGATCTCTTGCCGCGTCATCTCCGGCAGACGTCGCTTCAGGTTCTCCAGAAGATCCGCTTCCCATTGCACCTGAAAGTCGATGCCGTCAATGGCGGACGGCGTGTGATGGTGCCCCACTATGAAGCAGACTCTTTCGATGACGTCGTCAGAGTATCCGCAACGCCGGAGAAGGACGCGTGCTGTAGCAGGCCCCTCCTGCTCCTGGTATTCGCGGGAAGTCGAACCATACTTCCTTTGCGCCTCGACCGCTCCGATGTCATGCAGTATCGCCGTCGCCGATATGATTTCTTTTTGCCCGTACGAGAGGCACTCTCCATCAGCGATATCCTCGGCATGTCCGAGCACTCGAAGCGTGTGATCTGACCAGAAAGGAAGGTCTCCAAAAGCCGCTTTCATTTCTTCGATCAGGCGATCCTTTAACATGTTCCATCCCCCGGGCGATGCGGATTTGTGCGCAAGTTCTCACATCCTATACTAGCCTTGCGGCGCCGCCCGCTCAATCCTTGCAGACCCTCGCAGGCCCTCGTAGATTACGTGTCACACGGCCTGGCGTGAGCTTCCGTAGGAAGGAAAGAGCGTGTCGCCTCGGCGAAGACAACCTAACGCCAAAGAGGTGCGTCGTCATTATGGTTTGTTGAACGGGGGTGTCCCGGTGCTGGTCGTGTACGAAACGATATCAAGAGAACAACTCCGAGTCATGGCTGAAGAAATGCTGGGGGATCTGGTCAAGGCGGTTGTCGACGTCGACAGAGAAACTATCGCCCTTGACGCGGAACTGCATTCGGACCTGGAGGCGCTTCTCCTTGACTCAGGATCGAACCAAGCGGCTCTTTGGGGAATAAACCTCTACCCGGAAGAGGTCGGCGATGACTTCATCGAGTTCGATTCGATGATAAACTTGAGACCTTCGCAAGGCAACAGAAGCCGAAGCGTTGATGATGGGAAAACCCGTGCGCTCATAACGAGCA
>CAZMEF010000145.1:0-5098 GCA_964565305.1 uncultured Eubacteriales bacterium
GGCTACAGCCTGTAAACCTTTCTTTGGGCGTGAAGCCTGAGCATTGTACGAGAATGGGTGAGAATATGCCCCTAAGAGGGATTCGAACTAAGATAGTGTGCACCGTCGGCCCGGCGTGCGACGATGAGGAAACGCTCTACAGGATGATATCCGCCGGGATGGACGTGGCCAGGTTCAATTTCTCGCACGGGACTCACGAGAGGCACGGAAAGGCCATCGAGACGGTCCGTAGAGCGGCGGCCCGGGCCGGCAAACGCGTCGGCCTCATGCTCGACACTCGCGGCCCGGAAATAAGGCTTGGGTCGTTTGAGAGCGGAAGGACATTTCTGCGGGCAGGTTCTCAGTTTACCCTCCTAACCACGGCGGTGACGGGAGACTCCGGTCGAGCGTCGGTCAGTTACAGCGAGTTGCCAAAGCTGGTGACCGCAGGTGGGCTTATCCTGCTTGACGATGGTAACGTCCAACTGAGGGTGCGGTCCGTTGGGGCTGACCAGGTGGTCACGACTGTCCTGAACGATGGCGCGATATCAGATAGCAAGAAGGTTTCGGTGCCAGGCGCGGGCATCGATCTTCCCGCCGTTGACGAGAAGGACGCCCTTGACATCGAGTACGGAGCGTCATTTGGGGTGGATTACGTCGCGGCATCGTTCGTCCGAAAGCCCGAAGATGTACTTCGTGTTCGAGAGGAACTGGACAAGCGCCGCTCAAAGGCGAAAATCATTGCCAAGGTTGAGTCTCGCGAGGGAGTCGACAACCTCGAAGAGATTTTGGAGGTTGCCGACGGCTTGATGGTGGCGCGTGGCGACCTGGGCGTGGAGTTGCCACCTGAAGATATTCCGATTATCCAGAAGCGAATGATTTCGGCCGCGCTCCGGCTCGGAAAGCCCGTCATCACGGCGACCCAAATGCTAGAGTCCATGACCGAACACCCTAGGCCCACCCGCGCCGAGGCTTCGGACGTGGCCAACGCCATATTGGACGGCACCGATGCGGTCATGCTATCTGGAGAGACGGCTTCCGGCAAGTATCCCGTGGAGTCTATTGAGTTCATGGTACGTATAGCAAAGAGAACAGAAGAATCGTTGTCTCCCGGCGCGTTCTTGCGCCTGGAAGACGGGTTAGGGGCGACGAGCGTGACAGGGGCGGTTAGCAGGTCCGCAGTTGAGACAGCTATGAAGCTGGAGGCAGACGCGATAGTCACGCCGACCGAATCAGGATACACTGCGCGGGCGATCGCCCGTTTCAGGCCGCCGGCGCGCGTGTTCGCCGTAACTCCTCATGAAGAAACTTGTGGGTGGCTCACGCTTGTCTGGGGCGTTCTACCGCTTCTGGATACAACCGTAGAGGACGAATCTGTTCGGGCTCTCGACGCCCTGCGTTCGCGAGGTCTATTGGCCACAGGAGACTTGTGCATCGTGACAAAAGGGGTGCCATTTGGGGTGAGCGGGACTACGAACTCGATGGAAGTGCGGAGAGTACCGGTACAGGCGGTGAGCGAATGAGCCTTTTCTACGGCTTACTGGCGATGACATGGCAAGAAGTCGTCATGATCGGCATCGGATTTGCTCTCATTTACCTGGCAATCGCTAAGGAGTACGAGCCTGTTCTTCTCCTGCCCATCGGTTTTGGGGCCATTCTTGCCAACATTCCAGGCTCCGCCGCCATAGGAGAGCACGGCTTCCTGACCATTCTTTACGAAGCGGGCATCATAACCGAATTGTTTCCCTTGCTCATCTTCATCGGCATCGGGGCGATGATCGACTTTGGGCCGTTTTTTGAGCAACCCGCCACGATGTTCTTTGGAGCAGCGGCCCAAATCGGCATATTCATCACCATGGGTTTGGCGCTGAAACTCGGGTTTCCCATCCGGGAAGCCGCTTCCATCGGCATGATAGGAGCGGCCGACGGGCCCACTGCTATATACGTGGCGGCCCGGTTCGCCCCGCGGCTTTTGGCCCCGATATCGGTCGCGGCTTATTCCTATATGGCTCTCGTGCCGCTCATTCAGCCGCCTGTAATAAGGGCGCTCACGACAGTAGAAGAACGAAGGATCAGGATGGAGTCGGTCGGGGCCAGACCGGTCTCGCGAGCCACGCGCATCGTGTTTCCCTTGTTTGTGACACTTGTGGCAGGTCTGATCGCTCCCGTGAGCCTGCCGCTTGTGGGAACGCTCATGTTCGGCAATCTTCTTAGAGAGTCCGGGGTGGTGGAGAGGCTGTCGAGGACGGCTCAGAACGAGCTTGCGAACATCGTCTCGGTGCTATTGGGAATAACGATCGGGTCCACCATGATCGCGTCCGAGTTCCTGAAGCCGACGACTTTGCTCATCATCGGGTCGGGGCTCTTAGCGTTCATCCTAGACACCGCCGGGGGAGTGCTTTTCGCGAAGTTTGCGAACCTGTTCCTCAAGAAGAAAGTCAACCCCATGATAGGGGCGTGCGGGATTTCCGCGTTTCCGATGTCCGCGCGAGTGGTTCAAAGGATGGCGCAGGCCGAATCGCCTGACAATTTCATTCTGATGTACGCGGTGGGCGCCAACGTTGCGGGGCAGATAGCGTCTGTTATGGCAGGCGCCATCATCCTAGCGTCGGTGAAGTGAAGCGGCATAACGCAGGTGGCCGCGACCACCATAGGCGCGGTTTATCGAGGCCCACTGGTGGTCGCCGCCCGCCGTCAGTCGTCTAGTCTTCGCACGGGAAGTGCTCTTCTACCGCCCGCAACCGGGCGCCCATCTTAGCGCCCGCCCACATGGCGGCCAAGAGCCCGCCCGCCACCGCCATCCACCACGGGAACCTAAGGCATGCCATTAGGGGATTGGAATCTCGTCGCTCCATTTGCGAAAACCTCCTCCGACAAAACCTCGTCGATTGCCCCTGCCCGTACATGCCATTGGACTGCATGTAGCGGAAGATCCCTTCGCCGTGGCCTTGTTCTTCCTGCTGGATGTGCTGTAGCGCCTGGCGCAGTTCAGGGTTTGCCGACTCGAACACAGCAGTGTCGTAGGCGCCCGACATGTATTTCTCGGTCATCAACATGTCCTGGCACATTGATTGCTCCGAATCTGCCCCGGTGGAAGGCTCGCTCGGCCACTGCACCGCGCCGGATTGGGCGGAGCCGCCCTGCCCTGTACCGGGATGTCCAAAAATAGGCTGCCCCAAGAACCCCTGTATGGTCCTGTAGTGCTCTTGCTCGTCCTGGGCGTACTCGTTGAAAAGCTTACGCAGTTCAGGGTCCCGTGAAAGCTGCCCGTACTTCGAGTACTTCTCTACGCAGATGCTCTCGTGCTTGAGTTGGTCCTGCAAAAGACTTCTTTCTTTCTGCGTCAAATTGCTCGCCATGGGATTCCACTCCTTCTTCGGGTCGAGCCCGGATGTTTGCCCGCAGCAGGCCCGGCAAGAGCGTTAGTGCCCTCCCGGAAGCGCGGCGGGTCACTCCTAGTGTCAGACGGCGAGTGATTCAATATGCGAGACGGAGGAATCGATAAAGCCGGAAGGTCCGGGCGCAGGAATTAAGGCACGATGCGCCCAAGTACCACGATGGGGGTGAATGACATCGGGCCGGGGGAGGAAGTGGCCAAAGCCCTATATGACGCGCACTTCGACTCGATCTACCGCCAGGTCATGGCGGCTTGCAGGGACCCTGACCTGGCTCGCGGCGCAACTCAGGAAGCATTTACCAGAGCTTTCGAGCAGTACGATGGCCTTCGCGACAAGAAGAGGTTTTCGTCCTGGGCGACCAAGATCGCACTTAACGTAGCGATGGATGCCTTGCGTAGGCAGCAACGAGAAACGCCTACTGATATGTCACAACCGACCAGAGAATCTTCTGATGAGATCTCGGACATCATCGCCGCCAAGGAAGAGAGCGGTCGCCTGCATGCCCTAGTGAACAATTTGCCTGTCAAGCTGAAAGATCTTGTCGTGATCCACTATTTCTGGGGGTACAGTGTCAGGGATGCTTCTCGCCTAGTTGGGGTCCCCGTAGGCACGGTTAAGTCGAGGCTTTCTCGGGCCAGGAGAATGCTGCGCAAGATGATGAAAGGTGAGGGGCCAAAGAACCGGGCGGCACCAAGGCCGCCCGACAACCGGCACTCCAAGGCTAGTACATACTGTTGTTCTTCTGGCGATAGACAACTCCACCCTTCGCGCTGAGAGCCAGGACCTCATCAATTTCTTCGTCGGTGACGTCAATCCCGAACGGCAATACCCAAAAACCGTCTACAGGCTCTGTCTCGGCCGTCGAGCCATCCGTCATGACCACCCTAATCTTGGCAACCCTTGCGTCCCACGCATGTCCTCCCACGTCCATGTGATCGATAACAGCAAGTTCGTTTGCAACAGGAGAGAGCCATGCTCCGAACTGAGTGGCGCCTTGGCTTCCGAAGCCACCCCCCCAACCTGTGCTCCATTCTCCGGAACTGCTTGTCGCCCACATTCGGTAAGCAGTGGATCGCGTGCCGCGAAAATCAACCTCATAGGTGCACGCTACCAGGAGATAGTCGCCGTAGTCCTCGCACACCCTCCACACCACGGTATCCTCGAGGAGGATGTCCCACTCATGTTGCCGCAGCGCCTCCTTGTACGTTTCCGGCACCACATCCGCCGGTACTTCTTTCAGCACCTTCTTCGCACATCCGAACAGCAGAGTTGTTAGTAGGAGCAGGGAGATACCGACTACAGAAGCCGCCAGCGTCCACCGATTTTTCCTCATCTCGGCACCCTCCTCGCTTGTATGCGTTCGATTCGCGGGGGCATTTACGTCTTCCTCTTTTGATAGACGGTGTGCGACAAATCTGGTTCATATTTCCGGTCGCCGGGGATCTGCGCCGCCCAGGACCACGTCGCCGCCGATTTGCTCCCCCCGGGACCACGTCGCCGCGGATCTGCACCTCCCAGGGCCATGTCACCGCTGATCTGCTCCCCCTGGGACCACGTTGCCGCGGATCTGTGCCCCCCGGGACCTTGTCGTCACTGATCTGTGCCTCCCGGGACCATGTCGCCGCCGATCTGCTCCCCCTGGGACCACGTCGCTGCGGATCTGCTCCTCCTGGGACCACGTCGCTGCGGATCTGCGCCGCCCAGGACCACGTCGCCGCCGA
>CAZMEF010000146.1:0-5027 GCA_964565305.1 uncultured Eubacteriales bacterium
TGGCTTATCGAATCAAGCACGACGAAAAGGGATCTTAGGACATCCATGAGACTTCGCTCCTTCAAGCAAGATGCCAAATATCCTGCACTGCAAGATATTCGGCATCGGGTGACGCATTTCCTTCAAAGCTTTCTACATTTGATCGGGCGCCGACACCCCTATTAGCCGCAGTGAGTTAGAAAGCACTATCTGGGCAAGTTTGGCCAAATAGAGCCTGGCCGAGGTCAGAGCCGCGTCGTCGCCCAGCACCCTGCAGCGGGTGTAGAAAGCGTGGAAGGACGACGAGAGTTCCATCATGTATTTGATCAACCGGTTGGGCTCTCGCGCCTTGGCTATTTCGAAGATCTCTTCCGGGAAAGCGGCGATCATCTTCATTAGAGCAAGTTCGGACGCATCCCTGAGAAGGCCAAACTCTATCTCGTTCGGCCCGGACGCGAATTTACGACCCTCGTCTTTGGCCTGCTTGAATATGCTCGCGATGCGGGCGTGGGCATATTGCACGTAGAACACGGGGTTTTCATTACTTTGAAGCCGGGCTAGATCGATATCGAAGTCGAGGTGGCTTTCCGGCGATCGCATCAAGAAGAAAAACCGGGCCGCGTCCTTGCCCACCTCTTCGAGGAGTTCATCCATGGAGATGAACTCGCCGCCCCGCTTGGACATCTTGACCAGTTCCTTGCCTTTAACTAGCCTGACTACTTGCACGATGAGGACTTCCAAGACGCCCTTGGGATAGCCGAGGCCCATGAGGCCCGCCGCAAGCCTGTTAACATACCCGTGGTGGTCCGGACCCAAGATGTCAATGAGGTGATTGTAGCCGCGTTCAAGTTTGTTCTTATGGTACGCGAGGTCTGGAACGATGTACGTCGCTGTGGCGTTTTCATCCGACTTCACGAGGACGCGATCTTTATCGTCGCCGAACTCTGTCGACCTAAACCACACGGCCCCGTCCTTTTCGTAAGTAAGGCCCTTGATTCGAAAGAGCTCGACGATGAGGTTGTGAGCGCCGGAATCGCGAAGCGTCTTTTCTGAAAACCAGGTGTCAAAAGCGAGCCCGTATCCCAAAAGGGTTTTCTTCTGCCACTCCACGATCTTGTCCACGGCGTATGTCTTGAAAAATCGGTGCCGCTCGTCGTCGGGCAGTGACAGAAGCGAGTCGCCTTTTTCCGTCACAAGCGTCGCGGCGAGGTCTTTCAAGTATTCGCCCCTGTAAGCATTCTCCGGGAGAGACACTTCCTGCCCGAGCGATTGCCGATACCTTATTTCCATGGATTTTCCCAAGACGTCCGTCTGGTTACCCGCGTCGTTTACGTAGAACTCCCTGGACACCTCCGCGCCCGCCATTTCGAGCATGCCCGCGAGACAATCCCCCACGGCGGCCGCGCGAGCGTTGACCACGTTGAGGGGCCCCGTAGGATTAGCGCTTACGAACTCCAAAAGGATCCTCTGACCCTTCAAAAGCCCCGTGCGCCCGTAGGATGGGCCTTCAGCCCAAACCCGGCTCATAGCCTTTTCGAGCCAACTTGTGTCGAGGAAGAAATTCAAGAATCCCGGACCCGCTATATCGACGCGGATCACCGGCGAGCCTTCCAAGTCAAGATGTCTGACAATGGCGCCGGCAACGGCCTTGCCGTCAAGTTTCATCTGACGGCCAAGGGTCATGGCCACCCCGGTAGCAAAATCGCCCTGCTCATGCCTTGGAGGCGTTTCCATTTTGACCTCTACAGTGAGGCCAGCGGGGAATTCGCCTTGTTCTTGGGCCTTCGTTACCGAGCGAATAAGCCGCGAGACAATGTCATTCTTCACGTGGCCCAAAACGCTGGTGGGATCCTCCACTCTCACATCCCCTTTCGCTATCAACAAGAAGGAGCAGGCATTCCCTGACAAGCGAAGCGGCCAACAGCCCGGTCTGCCCCGTCGAGTCGTACGCGGGCGCCACTTCCACCAGATCCGCCCCTACCACGTTCAGCCCTCGAAGCGCGGCGACGGCGTCAAGAGCCTCCGAAGATGTAATGCCGCCCGGCTCCGGCACACCTGTTCCGGGCGCAAACGCGGGGTCAATGACGTCGATATCTATGGAAAGGTAGACAGGTTTGTCCTTGATCTTTGGGATAACCGACTGCAGCGGCCTAAGCACCTCGTGGAAGTGAACTTCGCTGAGCCCGTCCGCCTCATCCAACTCAGCCCTGTCAGCCGAACGAATCCCGAGTTGGAACAAGCGCCCGGGGCCCAAAAGATCGATTATGCGCCTCATAACGGTTCCGTGGGACCATTTAGTCCCGGTGAACTCCTGGCGTAGGTCCGCGTGAGCATCCATCTGGATTACCACAAGATCCGGATAGGCCGAGAGCATCGACTTCACCAACGCCCAGCTAAGCAGGTGCTCTCCGCCTATTGCCATGAAGCGCTTGCCCAGATCCAGGATGTCCTCTGACGCTTTGTAGATCACGTCAAGAGCGTCCCTCACGTTCCCAAGCGGCAAGACGAGGTCTCCCGCGTCGTGATAGTTCTTGCCCAACAAGGATCTGCCCTGGCGGAGCGAATAATCTTCAAGCGCGTACGAGGACTCCCTCATAGCAGTGGGGCCGAACCTTGTGCCCGGACGAAACGACGTGGTTTCGTCAAGCGGGACCCCAAAAATGACGACCGGCGGCCCCTCTTCGTTCGACGACCACAGATACCTGCCCATCTTGTTCCACTGAATCTCGGGGGACGCCAATCGATCTTCCTCCAGACGAAAATGCCGCGCCTTTAGCTTTCGAGTCCTATATCTTTTCTGACCTTTGGGGGCAGAACGAACGAGCTCCGGTGTATGTCCGGGGAGTAAAACTTCAAAGGCCAATCGTTGCCGGGCTCTCGAACCGGGACTGCCGGGTCCGGACCGCACGAAGCGGCGGTGAAACTCCACCATCCTCCCGGATACGTCGGGACGGGCGAGTTGTACACCTTGGCAACGGGAAAGACCTTCCGCACCTTATCAAGTATATCCTTGACAAGATGAGGTTCGGCTATCGGGCTCTCTGTCTGAGCCGCCATAATGCCGCCTGGCCGCAGTGCTTTCTTTACAGAAGAGTAGAACTCCTCGGAGAAAAGCACTACCCCGGGCCCGACCGGGTCGGTGGCGTCAACAATAATGACGTCAAATTCCGAATCCGCCTTGGCGACGTATTCCAGGCCGTTCGTGATAAGCACTTCTGCCCGCGGGTCGAAAAAGCCGGGGTTCCATAGCGGCAGGAACTTCTTAGAAGCCTCAATCACGCCCCCGTCGATATCGACGAGGACCGCCTTCTTCACACATGGGTGACGAAGCGTCTCTCGGAGCGTTCCGCCATCGCCCCCGCCCACAATGAGGACCTTCTCCGGATTGGGGTGGGCGAAGAGAGGAACATGTGCCAACGGCTCGTGGTATAAGTACTCGTCAGACGCCGTGGTTTGGATGATCCCGTCCAAAACAAGCATGCGGCCGAATTGGACTGTGTCGTAGATGGCAAGCTCCTGGAATTTCGTCGTGGCGCTATAGACCACAGATGTGACTTTGACGTTTATCCTGAAACCCGCGAGCCATTCCTCCGCATACCAGAGTTCCACTACTCATGCCCCCCGATCGGTTTGCCGCACACTTACGCGCCGGCCACAACGTGCGTCGTCTCGAATTATCCAGCATTTCTGCCTTTTTGTGGCCGGAAATGTCGAAGGCATTATATCAGATATGCCTATTGGACAAAACAAAGTGGGCGGGTGACGGGTTGGAAGAACTCAGGAGAGAAGAAAAGACCGGCTTCAAGGCCCTCGGGCGAGCCGCCGTATTTCTCGCGAAGATCGGGATCATCGCGGGTGTGGCGGTTGGCGCCCTCTTCCTCGCCCTTGTGCTGTTTCTGCCCCTGCCCGAGCCTAGAATTCCCCAGGCCACGCAGGTGTTCGACGCAAACGGGGACCTGATTACCTCACTCTTCGTGCAGAACCGGGTTGCGGTCGGCGCAGAGGACATGGCTCCCGCTCTCCGGAGCGCGACGGTAGCGGTTGAAGACAGGCGCTTCTACAGCCACCACGGTCTGGACATCGAGGCGTTGGGAAGGGCCATCTGGCGCAACATCAAGGCCCGAAGGATCGTAGAAGGCGGCAGCACGATAACGTCGCAGTTGGCTAGGGAACTATTTTTGACGCAAGAAGTAACGCTGCAACGCAAATTCCTTGAAGCCGTATATACGGTGAAGCTGGAGATGCGCTATCAAAAGGACGAAATACTCACGATGTACCTAAACCAGATATACATGGGGCACGGGACGTATGGGATGGAGGTGGCGGCGGGGATCTATTTCGGCAAAACTGCTAAGGATCTCACGCTTCCTGAAGCCGCATTCCTCGTCGGCTTGGTAAGGGGACCCGAATACTACTCCCCCTACAACGACAGGGAAGCGGGGCTAAAAAGGAAGGACCTAGTCCTGGACCTGATGGCCGGCCAAGGCTATATCGACGATGTTCAGTGCCAAGAGGCAAAGCGAGTCGAACTGACATTTCCCGGCCTGCCGGAGAGTTCGTCGCCGTATTTTGTGAACTACGTGATTCAGGAGCTACGCTCGCGACGCCCTGAAATAGCGAACCAGCTTTACCGCGGCGGTTACCGCGTCTTCACGACGCTAGACCTGAAAACTCAAAAAGCCGCCGAGGAAGCCTTCCGAAACTACATGCCCAAAGGAGTCAAGGATCAGAAGGGCGTCACTCAGCCTCAGGGCGCCCTAGTGGCCATCGAACCGGACACCGGGTACATCCGGGCGCTGGTTGGAGGCAGAGATTGGTCTGAGACGGAGTTGAACCGGGTTTCGCAGGTGAAGCGCCAACCCGGTTCCGCATTCAAGATTTTTCTTTACGCCGCGGTGATCGATGGCGGCCACCCCTTGACAGAAACGAAGGTTTGCGAGCCGGTATCGTTCCCCGGAGCGTCCCCGGGAACCCCCTACAAGCCGGTAGATTCCGGCAGTCACCCTTATCATTACGCCCCGTTGAACATCCGACAGGCGATAGCCATA
>CAZMEF010000147.1:0-3302 GCA_964565305.1 uncultured Eubacteriales bacterium
GATTTCACTCGCTTCACCGGAGAAGATCCGTGAGTGGTCTCACGGCGAGATAAAGAAGCCCGAAACTCTGAACTACAGAACGCTCAAACCCGAGCGTGACGGACTCTTTTGCGAGCGTATCTTCGGGCCCATGAACGACTGGGAGTGCTATTGCGGTAAGTACAAACGGATCCGATACAAAGGCGTAGTGTGCGACAAATGTGGGGTTGAGGTCACAAAGGCCAAAGTGCGGCGCGAGCGCATGGGCCATATCGAGCTTGCCAGCCCCGTATCTCACATCTGGTATTTCAAAGGCGTACCCTCCAGGATGGGCCTGCTTATGGACATGTCGCCCAGGATTCTGGAGCGGATTCTGTACTTCGCGTCCTATATAGTAACCGATCCCGGCGAGTGCGAAGGGTTGACCTACAAACAGGTACTTTCAGAGAACGAGTACCGCGAAGCGATTCAGAAGTACGACAAAGGTTTCAAAGCGGGCATGGGCGCGGAAGCCGTCAAAGAGCTTCTACAGCACATTGACCTCGACAAACTGGGCGAAGAACTCAGGGCCGAGGCGAAGAACGCAAGCGGGCAGAGAAAGATCCGGGCGATACGCAGGTTGGAAGTTGTTGAAGGGTTCAAGAAATCGGGCAATAAGCCCGAATGGATGATCTTGGACGTGGTGCCCGTGATACCTCCCGATCTTAGGCCTATGGTTCAACTTGACGGCGGGCGCTTTGCGACGTCCGATTTGAACGACCTGTACAGAAGAGTCATAAATAGGAACAACAGGCTAAAGAGGCTTCTAGATCTGGGCGCTCCGGACATCATCGTGAGAAACGAAAAAAGGATGCTCCAGGAAGCCGTCGACGCGCTCATCGATAACGGGCGCCGCGGCAGGCCGGTCACAGGGCCCGGCCAGAGGCCCCTCAAATCGCTGTCCGATATGCTCAAGGGAAAACAGGGGAGGTTCAGGCAGAACCTCCTGGGAAAGCGTGTGGACTATTCGGGCCGCTCGGTTATCGTCGTGGGCCCCGACCTGAAGTTTCACCAGTGCGGCCTTCCCAAAGAGATGGCTTTGGAACTCTTTAAGCCGTTCGTCATGAAGAAGCTCGTGGAACAGGGCGACGCGCACAACATAAAGAGCGCGCGCAGGTTGGTCGAGAGAGCGAGGCCCGAGGTCTGGGACGTGCTGGAAGACGTTATCAAGGAACACCCTGTCCTCTTGAACCGCGCCCCGACTTTGCACAGGCTTTCAATACAGGCCTTTGAGCCCGTTCTAGTTGAGGGCAGGGCGATTCAGATCCATCCCCTCGTCTGCCCGCCATATAACGCTGACTTTGACGGCGACCAGATGCCGGTTCACGTTCCGCTCTCAGCCGAGGCACAGGCCGAGGCCAAGATCCTGATGGCGTCCGATCGCAACCTTCTGCTTCCCAAAGACGGTTCACCTTCGATCACTCCGCAAAAGGACGTGGTCTTGGGCGTCTTTTACTTGACGATGCTCGACGACCCGGATGCTCTTGACGAGGGGGACCAAGGGAAGAACCTTTTCTCCTCCCCGAGCGACGCTATCTTGGCGTATCAATCGAAAGCAGTTAAGTTGCGCGAGCCTATCACGGTTCGGGTCCAGCCGGGCGTGCGTTACAGGACGACGGTCGGCCGGTGCCTTTTCAACCAGACGTTGCCGGAAGGCACGGGGTTCGTGAATGAAGTCATAGACAGGAAAAGGCTTGCGATCATTGTGAAAGAGTGTATCCGCGATTACGGAATGGAAGCGGCGGCGCGGATGCTTGACGGAATCAAGGATTTGGGCTTTGAGCACGCGACAATGGCAGGATCTACGATAGCCTTGGACGACGTTAAGCTTCCTCCCGAAAAGGCCCAGTTGCTTGAAGATGCCCAAAAGGAAGTCATGGGGATAGAGGAGCAGTATGCCATGGGCTACCTTACGGCACAAGAGAAGCACTATCAAATCGTCGAGTTGTGGCGTAACACCACTACCAAAGTGACAGAGGCAATGTCCAAAGCCTTCGACAAGGAGCCCCAAAACCCGATCATGGTTATGGTCAAGTCGGGCGCCCGCGGAAACATGCAGCAGATTTCCCAGCTCGGCGGCATGAGGGGCATCGTGGTCGACCCGTCCGGGGAAATGATCGAGCAGCCCGTTCTGTCCAACTACAGGGAAGGTCTGACCGTTCTGGAGTACTTCACGTCCACTCACGGCCAGCGCAAAGGCTTGGTCGACACGGCCCTTAGGACCGCCGACTCCGGATACCTTACCAGGAGGTTGGTCGACGTAGCGCAGGACGTCATAGTCAGAGAGGATGACTGCGGTACAGACAAGGGCGTCATGGCACGCGAAATCAGAATCGACGGCGAGTTGATCGAGGGACTTCGAGACAGGATCGTCGGACGTTACCCGACGGCGGATATATTGCATCCGGCGACAGACGAGATTCTTTGCACCGTCGATGAAGAAATCAGCGAAGAGATCGCCGACAAGATCGTGGCCAGCGGGATTCTCGAGGTTGAGGTTCGCTCGGTTCTCACTTGTGAGACGCGCCACGGCGTCTGCGTGAAATGTTACGGACGTAACCTGGTAACGGGCAGGGAAGTCGAGATCGGCGAGTCAGTAGGGATCGTCGCGGCGCAGTCCATAGGCGAGCCCGGCACGCAGTTGACCTTGCGGACTTTCCACGTGGGAGGCATAGCCCGAATCCTGAGCAAGGAAGAGGTGGAGCACCGCGAGGACCGCGCCAAACTGATGGGTTCCCACTTCGTCATCCCGGAAGATCTCGTAATCCAGGGATTGCCCAGGGTGGAAGAGTTGTTCGAGGCCAGGAAGCCCAAGGGCCAGGCCGCTATCGCCGAGATTGGCGGGTTGGTAGAGATCAACGAAGGCGACCGGAAGCGAGAGATCACGATCACTTCGAAAGACGGCGACGAAAGCACGACTGTGGTGCCTTTTGGGGCGCTTGTGAAAGTCAAATCAGGGGATAGAGTCGAACCAGGCGATCCCCTGACAGAGGGCTCGATCAACCCCCACGACCTTCTGAGGGTAAGAGATGTGGCGGCGGTCGAAGAATACCTGCTCACAGAGGTTCAGCGGGTCTACAGGCTGCAGGGCATCGACATTTCAGATAAGCACATCGAGACTATTGTCAGGCAGATGATTAGGAAGATCAGGGTGGACGAGCCGGGCGACACAGAGTTGCTCCCGGGAGCCCCGGTCGACCTTCACGAGTTCAACGACGCAAACGCGAAGGCCTTTGAAACAGGCGGCGAACCGGCCATAGGAAAGCCGGTAATCCTCGGGATTA
>CAZMEF010000147.1:3402-4881 GCA_964565305.1 uncultured Eubacteriales bacterium
GCCTTTGAAACAGGCGGCGAACCGGCCATAGGAAAGCCGGTAATCCTCGGGATTACCAAAGCCTCTTTGGCCACCGAATCGTTCTTGTCTGCGGCGTCCTTCCAGGAAACCACGAGGGTGTTGACGGACGCTGCCGTGAAGGGCCGCGAGGACCGTCTTTTCGGACTGAAAGAGAACGTTATCATCGGCAAGCTTATTCCCGCCGGTACGGGAATGCACAAATACGGGTCGGTTGACATCGAGCGCGAACCGGAGCCTGTGCTCGAGGACGCTGCCGGATTCGGTTCTATGCTAGACGGGGATCTGGCGGAGGAATAGAGCAGGCAAACTCGGGTTTCGGCTGCCTGCCGGCCGTACCTCTTTAGTGCTATGATGGTTCTATATTGCGGTTATGTGAGAAGGAGCCGCCTGGGGCGGCTTCCTTTTTGGGCTAATACTCTGAGAAGGTGATCACGTGGGCGTTTTGGGCGGTTCGGAGCTCGTCTTGGTGCCGCTTGTCGGGTCGGCGCTGGTCTTGTTTTTGGGGAAGCGGCGAGAAGAACTAGTTCCGGCGCTCTCCGTCTCATTTGCGGCCGTAGGGGCCGGGTGCTCAATTTTCACGGTGTCCAAAGCCATCCACGGGCCGGCGGTCGCGACCTTTGGGGCACTCTCCTTCGTGTCAGACGGGCTAAGCGCCTTTGTCGCCGCAACCGCCTCTGTCTTAGGGGCGATTGTCATACTGTACGCGATTCCTTACATGCGACACGAACAGGATAAGGCGAGGTTCTATTCGCTGCTTCTCTTTGTCATAGGTTCTATGAACGGGCTCGTGCTCTCCGGAAACCTTCTTCTGTTCTTCATCTTCTGGAGAGCCACCGGGATAGCAAGTTTGCGCCTTGTGGCGTTTGAGGACGGAAATCCTAGAGCTAAAGCGGGCGCGCGAAAAGCCTCCGCCATAACCCGCGTCGGAGATGCGGCTCTATTTGCGGCTATCATGATATTGTGGCTTTGCGGAAAATCCGGGATGCCCGACATGGCTGACATAGCGTCACGCGTCTTGAGTGGCGTGTGTCCCCGGACCGCTTCTGCCGTCGCCGCGTTTCTACTGCTTCTGGGGGCCGGAGCCAGATCCGCCCAAGTGCCTTTTCACGCTTGGCTGCCCGACGCCATGGAATCGCCTTCTCCCGCGTCGGCGCTCTTGGATTCCGCCGCAACCCTTAACGGTGGCGTCTATCTGATTACGAGGATGTACCCCGCCTTCAGGGGTGTGCCCGGATGGACTACGGCGGTTGCGTGGATGGGGGCCTCAACCCTTCTGTACTCGGCCTTTGGGGCGCTTACGTCCAAAGACCTGAAAAAGATGCTGGCGTACTCGACCATGAGCCAAATCGGATTCATGTTCTTGGCTGTGGGTAGCGGCAACGCGTTGGCTTCCGAGTTCCATCTGGTATCCCACGCGGTGTTCAAGGCGCTGCTGTTCATGTCGGCAGGGGCGGTCGT
>CAZMEF010000148.1:0-4852 GCA_964565305.1 uncultured Eubacteriales bacterium
TTCGCCGAAACCGCCAGGGCTGAAGGGTTCGAGGAGATCGCGGTGCAGTTCGAAGAAGTGGGCGAGGTTGAAGAGGCCCACGAGAAGCGCTATCGAAAACTGTTGGAGCGGGTGGCAAGCGGCACAGTTTTCAAGCGTGATGAGGCCATAGACTGGCATTGCCGCAATTGTGGGTACATACACCACGGGAAAGAGGCTCCTCTGCTTTGCCCGGCCTGTGCCCACCCGCAAAGCTTCTACGAGCCGGCGCCAAAGAATTACTAATCTTGGCCGTCTCTAACGGTATTTTGAAAGGGGTGAACGCCCGCTGCGGAGTGTTTCCGCGGCGGGCCTTTCAATGAGGTATTGGAAATGCATAGTATGCGGGTACATCCACGAAGGTCCTGAGCCGCCCGACGTTTGCCCTGTTTGCGGCGCGCCGAAAGAGGATTTCATCGAAGTGACGGCAGATGGAGAAAGCCTAGATGCTGCGCCCATTCCAACGGACCCGGCGGCCGCCGCTGCTCCGGCTGCTCCGGCGCTTCCGATTCAGACGCCCGCCCCGGGCCCGTCCGCCCAGTCTGTCGTCCCCTCGTCTCCGCCTCAAGATCAGACGAAGTCCGGGCTCTTCGCCATAACTTACGGCATGTTTGTGGTGAGTTCCGCCAAAGATGGCAAATACAACGCCCAGGCCGCGAACACCGTCTTCCAGATCACAGGGGATCCTGCGAGAGTAGCTATCGGGATTAACAAGCTCAACTACACTCACGAGTTCATCTCCACGTCCGGCGTTTTTGCGGTAACAGTCTTGGGCAAAGGAAACATGAAAGACATCAAGCGCTTTGGGTTTTCTTCTGGGCGAACCGTGGACAAATTCCAAGGGGTGGACATCCGGCTCTCGCCTACTTTGGGATGCCCGCTCATTCCGGACGGAGTCGCGTTCCTGGAATGCCGCGTGCGACCGGAAATGACCTCCGATGCCGGCACTCACTCGATCTTTGTGGGCGATGTCGTGGGAGGAGGCCCTCTCCGCTCTCAGGAGCCCATTTCGTATGAATTCTATAGGGCGAACCGGGCCAAGCCGCCCCAGATAGTCGACAACGTGGACTGGAATAATGTCGTCGCTTCGCTGGAAGCGGAGTACGGGGCCGGCAGGGGCTACGAAGTTCAAAAAACTAACCTTCAAAACCCCGATCTTGTGTCCGCGCTTGAGGGAATCAGGAGGTCGGAAGGCGAGCACGCCGCGGAGTTGCTTGCTTACCTCTGCAAGACGTTGCCGCATCTCGGCGTTTCGCCGGAGCCCAAAGGCTGGGCGACAGCGTTGTTCCACCTCCGGACCGATCTGGAGGCCGAAGAGACGGCCCGCGCCAAGTACAACCAGTTCGCCAAGGAAACTGCCGATCCAGAACTTCGCGATATGTTTCTCGAGCAGTCTCGCTCGGAAGCGGGACATATAGGAACTCTCAAAGACCTGATTGGGTCGATTGAACGCGAGGAAGCCGCCGTGAAGTTTTTCTGCCCGCTTTGCGGCTGGGAGAACGATTTCGGCACGAAGCCCTCCAGCGGCGCCACTATCACTTGCCCGAAGTGCGGCGCCCGCCTGACGTTGGGAATGAGGGGCAACGACTGGATCATAAGACGCGAGAAGTAGGACGCGGAACACGAGACGCAATAGTAGAAGAGCGGAGGAGAAACCGTCATGCACATCCTTGCTATCTACGGCAGTCCCCGCAGAAACGGCAACTCCTCTCTACTTCTGGAGAGATTCCTGGCGGCGATCCAACACGAATCCGGTCTATCATCTGGCGGACACAAGATCGAGCGCATCCGCCTCATAGGGGACTACCGCCCTTGCTTGGGGTGTGATGCCTGCGTGCGCGGCTCCTGCATACAAAAGGACGACATGCAATATCTGTACCCGAAACTTGAAGCCGCCGATGTCATAGTGGTCGCCGCGCCCGTTTATTTCTACGGCCTGCCCGCACAGCTGAAGGCGGTTGTCGACCGGTGCCAACTTTTCTTCAACAGAAAGTACGTGAGAAAGGAGAAATGGAGAACGACGCCCGGAAAGGGCCTGTTCATATCCTGCGGTGCAACAGGCGGCGAGCAGCTGTTCCACGGGGCTGTTCTCACCGCCAAGTATTGGTTTGACGCGCTGGATTTCTCCTACTCAGGTGAAGCTCTGTTCAGGAACATAGATACGGCGGGAGCGATCAAAGATCACCCGACGGCTTTTCGGGACGTTGAGCGACTGGCGGAAAGCCTCCCCTATTTCTCCGGCTCGGGCTCCGGTTGAACGACCCTGACTTCGTCTGTTGGCCTCTTGCTCATAGTCTTCATTAGCTTCCTGTCTCCCTTGGACATGAGCACGATATTCATGTCGTAGTCATCGCCCGGGTAGAGATCCTCGCGTTTGATAAGAAGCTTCAGACGCTTTCTGTGCACGGCGACGCGCTTATCTCTGACCAATACGACTACGTTGCCTCTTTCGTCCGCCTCTCTCGCTACTATTCCGTTCTGCTTGACCGTATGGACGAACACCGAATCCCCGCGGAGGAACTGCTTCTCCCGCGGTAGCAGGGTCTGGGGAGGCGAGGGTTGCTCCTCAGGCGCGGCGATCCGCACGATCTCGGCAGTCTTTGGGGACGTAACCTTTGGGGGCGTCGCCTTTGGGGACGCAGCCTTCGGTGGCGGGCCGCAGGCTTCGTCCCGGGAAGTCGCGACAGAAGGTGACATGACACCGGGATCTTGCGAGAACGCCGCATGTCGCTCGGCCTTTTCCCCGGCGCCGTTCGGCTTCGCGGCCCCGGGCATCCATTGGATGTAGTCCCCGGCGAGTATTAGGACCTCCTCAGGCAGCCCCAGCCTCCTACCGATGATCAGACCCTGGCTTTGACCGGATATCCCTATCCGGAGCCGGAAAAGCGGTCTGAGCGTCTCCTCGTCAAACTCCATGCATCCGTTCATGAAACCAGGGTGGTGCTCCGAGTATAACTTCACGTCGCCGTAGTGAGTGGTGGCAAGGGTGACAGCGCCGCGCCGGTAGAGATAATCCAATATACCCGCTGCCAGCGCCGCACCCTCTCGCGGGTCGGTGCCCGTCCCGATTTCGTCGAGCAAAACCAAAGAGCCCTCCCCCGCCTTCTTCAAAATGCTTGCGATGTTCGCCATGTGTGAAGAAAAAGTGCTCAGGGATTGCTCGATGCTTTGACGGTCCCCTATGTCCACAAAAACGTTCTGGAACACGGGCATGGTTCCACCCGCTTTGATCGGGATATGAAGCCCAGCCTGGGTCATCAGAACAAGGAGGCCGACGGTCTTGAGCAGGACCGTTTTGCCCCCTGTGTTCGGCCCCGTGATGACCAGCGTGGTGTAGTCACCGCCGACCGCGATGTCCACCGGAACGGCGTCCTTGGGCAAGAGCGGATGACGGGCGCCGGCAAGCGACAGCGGACCGCCGACGGTTACACCGGGAGCTTCCCCGCCAATCTCGACGCTGTACCTGCCTTTTGCGAAGATGAAGTCGCACGAGGCCATGGCCTCCATTGTTGTTCCGATCGCAGTGAAGCGGTCCACCACCAGCGCCGTCAGCGCGCAAAGGATCTGATACACCAGGTCTTCCTCCTGGGCTCTCAGCGTAACCAATTTGTCCATAAGAGGCTGGGCAACAGCCGGTTCGATGAACACCGTCTGCCCGCTGGAAGACGCCGCGATGACTGTGCCTGGGATGCTAGATCTGGCGGAAGCCTTGATGGGAACGACCCATCTGCCGTTCTTCACTGTGACAAAACCCTCTTGAACGGCCTCCCTTGTTGCCAGAGAACTGATGATCGCGTTAAGCCTCTGCTCGATCCTGGATTCGGCGATGCGGATTTCCTTGCGAACCCTCCTGAGGTCGTCATCCGCGTGATCGGAGACCCCGTCCCCTTCTATGGCAGTCTCAACCGCCTGAACAATGCCGGGAAGGTCCTGGATCGACTCGGAATAAGCCGATATGAAGGGCATCTCCTTGGCCTTTGACCTCTTGAACTTCGAGGCCCCGCGGAGCATGTCCGCGATACGCAGAAGATCCTTGGGGGCCAGAACGGCACCCTTCTGCGCGGCAATAAGCGGCTCTCTGACATCGTGAAGACCTTGGAGCGGCTGACTTCCTGTTTTCACCACCACCAACGACTCTGTGGTTTCCTGAAGCGCCAGCGCGATCCGCTTTGGATCAGTCTCCGGCTTGAGCCGGTCGCACCTGTCTTTGCCTAACCCGCTTACGCAGTGTGCTTTCAGCTGCTCTGTTATTTTTGGGAATTCCAATGCTTCTATCGCAACGGTATCCAATGACAGATCCTCCTCCGGATGCAGAATTGCGAGACCACCCGCGAACCCTGTGCAGCATGCGAATCAGAGTCAGATAAGCAGTCTAGACGAATCGGAGTCAAATGAAGCTGCCTCATGCGACGGAGATGGATTTCGGGAGTGGGTTTCCGGATAGGAGGGCTTGTCGCTACCGGGGACTTTGGAGCCCTAGTGCTTCACCCGGCGCTGCGATCTTGAAGGAACCCGCCTGACTTAGGCGCCAACCTGCATCTGACCCTATCTCAATCCCACTCCGCCCCTCTCCCGCCCCACCGCCGGACCGAACCTGCATAGCAGCAGCCGCTCCCAGGCAAAGCCAGTAGGGCTGCCCATGCTCCAGTCAGACGCAATGGGGTGTAGCGGGGCTCTCCGAAGCCGGCTAGCTAACCGACTCCGAGGAACCAAGATAGTGATCAGACATTAACACACGCCTCCGAGGCGGATTCTATACCGTAGGGGGCGCAAGAGTCAAACAGAACACACTGAACCGGCGGGCCACCCGAATGACCGACCCGCCCTGTCGGCC
>CAZMEF010000149.1:0-4839 GCA_964565305.1 uncultured Eubacteriales bacterium
CGAGAAGGCGGATCTGATCTCTCACATATAGCCGCACATTGCCGTCGGGCAGCCCGAACACGGACACCGGGTCTCTCGCCACGACCGCGAGGCTCTTTTCGCCGGGAAGATCGGATGCGAGCGCGAGAAAAGTCCCTGTGACGGCGCCCGGCACAACCACGTAGGACGCCTCGCCCGCGCCGCCTAGGACCGCTTCCTCTGAGCCGACGACCGTCTTGTAACGGGTTTCCCGGGCGAAGTAGGTGTGATACCCTCTCGCCCCCGGGGTCTTGTGAATAAAGGTCACTTTCCCCCGGACGATGCTCTCGCCGACCATTTGCGTCACGATGGGATCGGGTACGGCGGGCATCGACCAAAGCCGGACGATGCGGCTCACTTCTCCGGCGATCTCTTTCATGTCCTCGTGGGCCGTCGCCCCGGTCGCGAGGATAACGGCCTCGGTCACCTTGGGGCTGGCAGAAGCCAAACGATCGAGCGCCCCGTCAACGAGAACAATTTCCGCCCCAAGGTATTGAAGGCGCGCGACGATGGCTCCTAGATCGCCGGCGCTTGGCGGCCCCACCAGCTCCACAGGTACGCGGTCCCTTATCCTTCCAAGCACAAGACGACCCAAGAGGCCCGGTCTTTCCAACACATCCCTAATCTCAAGCGAGGCATCTGTCTCGTGTATTGCCCGCTCAGCCGTGGCGATCCAAGATCCAATGGGGGGAACCACAGAGGGTTTAGGCTCGCCCGTGAAAGAATCTGTCGTTTCGCCGTCGCGGCCGCTCGACGCCAACCCAACCGTGAGCCCGCGCGACGCAAGTTCCCCCGCCAGGTAGTTCATGGTAACGGTCTTGCCCACGTTTTTCGCCGTGCCGACAACAGACAAGGACTTGATCCCCGCGTCGACGACGATATCCGCAAGATTCATCGGGCTCACCTCCATCCGCAACCGCGCGACCTTTCCTACTTCCTCCTGCTGAGCCTGGGGTTCCCCTGGGGTACAAGACTTGTTCCGGTGCCCGCGATTAGGCCGGCCACTCCTACAGCATCTTTGTGGTCCCCCCCGCAAAGGCGGCACTTGCCGTCGACCATGCGCTCCCTTGAGTCGTAGACAGGCTCTCTGTAGGTCGAGATTACCCCCTCGTAGTTTCGCAGGATGGCCGTATCAGCCCCCAAAGAAAGTAGGTATTGGGGACCCACGGGAATTTTGCCGCCGCCTCCGGGCGCGTCGACAACGTAAGTGGGGACCGCAAAACCTGTAGTGTGACCTCGCAGCGATTCCACGATCTCTATCCCTTCGGATATTGTCGTCCGAAAGTGGTCGAGCCCCCAAGTGAGGTCGCATTGGTAGATGTAGTAAGGATGGACGCGAATCTTCACAAGTCCCTGTACCAAGGATTTCATCACGACGGGACAGTTATTTACCCCCCGGAGAAGAACGGACTGGTTACCGACAGGTATCCCGTGGCCAACCAGAATCGCGCACGCCTTGGCGCTTTGGGGCGTTATCTCTTTTGGGTGGTTGAAGTGCGTGTTCACGTAGATGGGGTGGTACTTCGCAAGCATCTCCGCAAGATCCTCTGTGATCCGCTGCGGGAGAACCACCGGGACCCTGCTGCCTAGCCTGATGATCTCGACGTGCGGGATCTCTCTAAGGCTCTTGATGATGCGCTCCAACGCTCCCTCCGTAAATGTAAGGGGATCGCCGCCGGAAATAAGGACGTCTCGAACCTCGGGATGCTCCCTGATGTATCCGATGCCCGCGTCTAGGCGTTCTTTGGACGCGACCCTATCGGTGACGCCTACAACTCGTCTCCGGGTGCAATGGCGGCAGTACATAGAGCACAGTTCCGTGATCAAGAACAAAACCCTATCAGGATACCGGTGCACCAGGCCGGGAACCGGAGAATCCGCATCCTCATCCAGAGGATCGACAAACTCCCAAGGCTTGACCTCTGTTTCTTCGCCCCGGGGCACGGCCTGAAGCCGCACCGGGCACATCTCATCTTCCGGATCGATGAGGCTTGCATAATAGGGCGTGATCGCCATCTTCACACGTGTGAGAGCCTTTCGGACACCCTCAACGGCGTCGCTGTCAAGCGGGACAACCTTGAGCAGGCTTTCAACATCCTCGATCCTGTTTCGCCATTGCCAATGCCAGTCATTCCAATCGCTTTCGGAAACGTTTCGAAACAGCGGTATCTCACTCCATGGTCGCAAGAGTACTGCACCTCCTGGGTAGATCGATCTAGCCGGAAAACATCCCTGAGAGTACGTTCCTTAACCCCTCGTCGTTTCTCACAAGATCAAGGGCCAGTCTGGCATGCCCCTGGGCATACCCGTTCCCGATGATCAGTTCAACGTCGGCGCCCACCCCTTCGGCCCCGAGCGCGGCTTTTGTGAAGCTCGTTGCCATAGAGAAGAAGTAGACCTTCCCCCCGTTCCTTGTCGACAAGATGGAAGCCATCTCTGTCCCGGGCACGTTGACGCAGTTGATCGTGACGTCTACTTTTTTGCCTTCGTTATGCGTCTGGACGAGTTTCATAACCTCGAGGGCATTCGTGGCATCGGCTGAGACCAACACGTCAACTGCTCCCAACTGCCTCGCGCGCTCCATGGACGCCTTGCCGTGGGCCAACCCGATGATGCGGGCACGGGGGCCTGCCTTTCGGCGCGCCACCCTTGAACAGATCAGGCCGGACTTTCCCCCCGCCCCGAGCACAAGGACGCTGTCCCCCGGCTGGACCAGCCTTTCGGCCTGGGCGGGCGCTCCGGCTACGTCGAGAACGGCAAGAGCTAAGCGTTCTTCAATATCCTCGGGTATGACCGCGTAGGGGCCCGTTTCGAAGAGGATCGCCTTGCCCGTCACGTCCACCTGGTCCTTCTGGAGGTCCACCTTGTGAATCTTCTCCAGCCTGAGAGGCGTAAGCGATAGAGAGACGAGCGTCGCTATCAAATCGCCTTTCTTCGCGTCGCCAGACCCCTTCAGGGCGGGCCCGATTTCGGCAATAGTGCCGAGAAGCATCCCACCAGACCCCGTAACAGGGTTTTGCATCTTTCCCCGCTGAGAGACGATTTCCATAACCGTGTTCGCCACGTGGTTACGGACCTCTTCCTCTCCCGCCCCTGCTCGTGCCGTCCCAACTATTTGCTTGAAGCTGGCGGCATCTATGTTGAGAGTGCGGACGTCGATGAGAATTTCGTTGTCATACAGGCAAGATGTGTTGTCGAGCGTAGTCGCGGCCTGGGGTAGCACCCCCGGAGGGTCGATCACCCTATGGGTGCCGTAAGGGCACCCTTTGTTCGTCGTAACTTTTCCTTCTGTCATGCTATCGCCCCCCACCGGTATGTAAAGCAAAAATCATGCCAGAAGGGTGGCGCCGGCGTTTTGCAGGTCTTCGCGCTACGAAGTGCGGCGTATACCTAGGACTTTCATCCTATACTGTAGGGTCTGACGGGCGATCCCAAGCATCCTGGCGGCCTCGGAGACGGATCCGCCCTCAGACAAGGCCGCTTGTACCCGGGCTCGCTCCCTCTTTTGTAGATCTTCTCTGAGGGTGACAGGCCCCGCAAAGGTAGGCGGACCTTCAGGCGCGACCGCCTGGGGATGCAAGAAGAGAGAGGCCGTCGCGATCATGCCTCTCACAGAAGGCGGCAGGTCCTGCACGTCGACCACTCGGCCTTTGACGAACGTCATGCTGCCTTCGACAGCATGCTCGAGTTCCCTCACATTTCCGGGCCAGTCGTATGTGAGGAAAGCGGACATGACCTGGGGAGACACCGTTAAGGGCCCGTCTTCTCCTGCGTGTTTTCTGAGGAAGTGCTCACAGAGCAAAGGGATGTCTTCCTTACGCTCTCTTAGCGGCGGCAAACCTATCTCCACCACCGACAGCCTGTAAAAAAGGTCCGGTCGAAGCCTTCCGGCACGCACGGCGGCGCGCGGCTCCATACTGGTAGATGCCACAATCCTGAGATCCACTGGCCGCTCCCGGGTGTCTCCTAATCTGCGAACCCGCTTGTCTTGGATTACGCGGAGCAACTTCACCTGAAGGCCGGGGGGCATGGAATCGACTTCGTCGAGGTACAACGTCCCCCCCGAAGCCAGTTCAAGTAACCCGGGGCGATCAAGCGAGCCTGTGAAGCCGCCCTTGGAAGTCCCGAACACCAATCCCTCGAGGAGGCTTTCCGGAAGAGCGGCGCAGTTCTGCGGAACGAACGGACCTTTGCTCCTGGGTGAAGCTGAATGTATGGATTGGATCAACAGCTCTTTCCCGGTTCCTGTTTCACCCCAAACCATCACATTTGAATCTGTCGCGGCGGTGAGCAAAGCCCTGTGTCTGACCTCTTTCATGGCATGCGATTCACCGATCAAATCATCGATCGTGTACAACCTGGGCGGCGCGGTCTTTGATCTGGCGGAGTCTTTCCTGGCTTCGCCCGAGCGCGCGGAAGACAGTTCGCGCCGGAGGTCCACGATCTTTTCGGCCATCTCCTTGATCCGCGTAATATCGGTAGACACTTCGCAAGCGCCAACAACCCTACCGCCGACGCGAATCGGATGGGTAGAATTGACCGTTGTTATCTTTTTCCCCTTGTAGTTGGAAAAAGTCTGTTGCTGCTCAAGTTCCGGCACCCCGGATTTGAGCGTTCTCAATAGGGTACTCGAGTCGCGATCGAGTGAGGGGAACACGTCCAGAAGCGACTTTCCGAGAACTTCGTCCTTCGAGAGCCCGTCTAACTGCGACGCGGCTTGGTTGTAGACGACAGTGACGCCGTTGTGATCGACGACGTGGACGCCCTGGCTTATCGAATCAAGCACGACGAAAAGGGATCTTAGGACATCCATGAGACTTC
>CAZMEF010000150.1:0-4786 GCA_964565305.1 uncultured Eubacteriales bacterium
TTGGCATGCGCCATAGCGCACGATCTTTCAGCAAAGCCGAGGTGAGAGTCATGATCCGGGTCCAGGGCCTCCACAATACAGCGCTGTGCTTCTGCGATGAGTTGGAACAGACCGCCGCGGAGCAGATAAGGTCGGTCTGCGATCGCCCCGAGTTCGCCGGCAGCAAGATCCGCATCATGCCTGACGTCCACGCGGGGCTTGGATGCACCATCGGCACCACCATGACCATCGCGGACAAAATAGTCCCCGGCATGGTCGGGGTGGACATTGGGTGTGGCATGGAAACCGTACGCATAGAAGAGAAAACTGTGGATTTTGCGAAGCTGGACAGCGTCATACGCAGGCATATCCCCGCGGGTCGCGAGGTTCGCGATTCCTATCACCCGCTTAACTCCGAGATCGACCTGACCGCGTTGCGCTGCGCCAAACAGGTGAACCTTGAGCGCGCGCGCCACAGCATAGGCACCCTTGGTGGAGGAAATCACTTCATTGAGGTTGACAAGGCGGATGACGGGGCCCTGTATGTGGTCGTCCACTCCGGCAGCCGGCATATCGGAACCCAGGTGGCGGGCTACTACCAAAAAGAGGCCGTCAAGCAGGTTCGCAGTTCCTCGTCAGCGGCTCCCGGCCCAGCCCCCTCGCACCCTTCAGCCGGTCCGTCTGCCCGCAAGGCGGCCATCCCAGCTTCCTCGCACCCTTCAGCCGGTCCGTCTGCCCGCGAGGCGGCCATCCCAGCTTCCTCGCACCCTTCAGTCGGTCCGTCTGCCCGCAAGGCGGCAATCCCAGCCCCCTCATCTACAACTGCGGCCATCCCTGCTACGCCTGCTATTCCCAAGGACCTCTCCTACCTCACAGGTCAGCTTTTTGACGACTACCTTCACGACATGAAGATCACCCAACACTTCGCCGCCCTGAACCGCCGCGCAATGATGGAAGTCATTCTGCAGCATATGAGGCTGACCAAGGCCGACGAGTTCACCACCATCCACAACTACATTGACATCGGAGCCATGATTCTGAGGAAAGGCGCCGTATCCTCGGCAAAAGGGGAGAGGCTGCTGATTCCGATGAATATGCGCGACGGCAGCTTGATTTGCATTGGCAAAGGCAATCCGGAATGGAATTTCTCGGCGCCGCACGGAGCAGGCAGGACGATGAGCCGCAAGGCTGCGTTTAGGTCGCTTTCAATGGATGAGTACAAGGCGGCCATGCGGGGTGTATTCACCACATCCGTTACTCTGGATACGCTGGACGAATCCCCCATGGCATACAAGGCCACCGGCGAAATTGTGAGCCAGATTGCGGCCACCGCCGAGATCGTCGACCACATCCGGCCGCTTTACAACTTCAAAGCCAAGGAGTAGGGGTGATCGCGTGCCGTTTACCATAGTCCGAAACGACATCACACGAATGAAAGTGGACGCGATAGTAAACGCCGCGAATGCAGGGCTTCAGGCAGGCGGCGGAGTGTGCGGCGCCATTTTCCAGGCGGCGGGTCCTGCCGAACTTGCCGCGGCCTGCAACCCGCTGGCCGCGATTAGCGCAGGTCAGGCGGTCATCACGCCAGGGTTCGCGCTGCCCGCCCGGTACATCATCCACACGGTCGGCCCCGTCTATCGCGACGGCAAGCACGGCGAGCCCGAGCTGCTCCGCCTCTGTTACGTCAACTCTCTGAAGCTGGCTCTCGAGAACGGGTGTGCCTCCATCGCTTTTCCCGTCATCTCCGGCGGCATATACGGGTATCCGAAAGCCGAGGCCATCAGCGTGGCCAGGTCCGCCATAGAAGATTTCCTTAGAGAAAATGACATGGAGATCTACCTTGTCGTGTTCGACAAGCAGTCGTTCGAGATCAGCAAAGCGCTGATGAGGGCGGTAGAGAGTTACATCGACGAGCGCTTCGTCACAGAAGACCGGGTCAGACCGATGCACACCTCGGCGTGTCTTTTGGAGATGAGTCGCAAGGCAGCTGTGGATGAGGAGGCTCCGGGTGAGGAGGTTTTGGATGAGGCAGATTTAGATGAGGCGGCTCCGGATGAGGCGGCTCTGCTGGAGAAGAGTGTGCTTAAGGTGGATCTCCATAGGACGCCTTCCTACGTCAAGGAGGGGCTGCCCCGGCGTTTGCGGACAGTACCATCGTCCAGCCTTCGGGCTCTCATCGACGGGCTTGACGCGCCTTTCTCGGATATACTCATCCGCCTCATTGACGCCAAGGGGCGAACAGAGGTTGAGGTCTACAAGAGAGCCAACATCGACCGCAAACTGTTCTCCAAAATTCGAACCGGCAAGGGCTACACGCCCAGCAAGCGAACGGCGGTCGCGCTGGCGATCGCGTTGGAACTGACGCTTGAGGAGACGGAGGATCTGCTTGAACGCGCCGGTTACGCGATTTCCCACAGCAACAAGTTTGACGTTATTGTCGAGTATTTCATCAAGAAGCGGCGATACGACATCTTCGAGATAAACGAAGTACTGTTCCATTACGATCAGCCGCTTCTGGGAGGCTAGCGTGGCCGGGATCTGTGCAGGTTCTGCCTGTTCGGTCCGGATCTTTGCGGTTTCCGCCGGCCGCCTCGCTCCACCATTAACTCGACAACGCGTGTAAAAATGCGTGTGAAAATGTCGCTTCCAGAGCGACCTCCGATTTCCCGCGTCGTGTTATCCCTTAAGTACAACACCAATCGGGAGGATAACGCGATGAAAAAGGGTCTGACGGAAATAGTATTTATACTGGACAGGAGCGGTTCCATGGGCGGACTCGAGTCGGACACGATAGGCGGCTTCAATAGCATGTTAGCGAAGCAGAAGGTGGTGGAGGGCGAAGCGCTTCTGACGACCGCGTTGTTTGACGATAGGTACGAGTTGCTGCATGATCGCATAGACATCAGAGCGGTGAACCCCATAACCGAGAAGGAGTACTTCGTCCGGGGCTCGACAGCGCTCTACGACGCAATGGGGAAGACCATCCAGAAGATCTCCGCCGCGCAAGAGCACACCGATGAGGACTACCGCGCGGAAAAGGTGATGTTCGTCATCATCACCGACGGCTTGGAGAACGCAAGCAGGCGGTTTACTTCGGCAACTGTGAAGGCGCTTGTTGAGCAGCAGAAGGAGAAATTTGGCTGGGAGTTCATCTTTCTCGGCGCGAATATCGATGCTGTGGAGGTCGCGAACCAGGTTGGCATTTTGGCCGATCGCTCGCAGAATTACGTGGGTGACCTTGATGGCGTCAGGCTGAATTTCTGTGCCATGTCCCAGGCGGCCACCAGTTTGAGGGAAAAAGGCGTAGTGTCGTCCGCCTGGAAGGAAGAGATAGATAAAGACTACAAGAAGCGCGGCAAACGGAAATAGGCGGTAAAGCTATCGGTGTCTGGGCGGGTGGCCGGACGGTTGCTAGGCGGGTTGCTAGATCGGCGGTTACATCGGTGGCTGGACCGGTGGCCAGATCGGTGGTTACATCGGTGGCTGGGCGGTAGCTAGATGGGTGGCTAGCCCGGCTAGATGGGTGGCTAGCCCCGTGACTAGACCGGTGGCTAGGCCGCGCGAAGGGGGATCCGGGTGGGAATCGAGGGTTTGGAACAGGCACTTGAGCTGCTTAGAAGCGGAGAGGCCAGTTGTGTCATCATGCGTGATGGTGCGGTCGTCAGAACCGCGTCAGGTAGGGGCGTCTCGCCGCTACTGAGGCTCTATGAAGGCGAGGCCGACACGCTCAGAGGGGCCTCGGTTGCGGATAAGGTCGTTGGAAAAGGGGCTGCCGTGCTGATCGTCCTGGGTGGCGCGGATGCGGCGTACGGGGAGATCATGAGCGAAGCGGGGCGCGACTACCTTGTCGCGCGCGGGGTAGAAGCTCAATACGGCACGCTGGTCCCGCGAATAGCGAACAGGGACCGCAGTGGGCTGTGCCCGGTCGAGCAGTCCGTGCTCGACGTCAACGACCCGGAGGAGGCGCTGGCCAGGATAAAGACGACGCTCCGTAGACTGGCGGGCGCGACTTAGCCTCCGTACTTCATGACTATGCAGTCGGATGGCTCAAGCTGAAACTCGCGAGAAAGCAGGGTTTGCTGGATTGCGGTCTGGTCGGGAGGGAACATGCAGATCACTTTGGCTGCATTTCTTAGCAAAGCCAACTTGTTGGCAAACTCAAGACACAAGACGGGGTCCCCGGCAAACGCTGCGATGTGAACCGCCTGCTGAGGAATGAATCTGGACCCGGCGGCAACGACGCTTCCCGTGGGTGCATGTTTGAACACCTTGCCTTCTGCCGCCCAGGTAGCGCACAAGGCAGGGGTGACCTCGTAGAACGTTCGGTTCATGACGAAGTGGTCTGCCCAGGTTTGCTTTAGTGGCATAAGGAGGTGGGCCGCCTCGTTGGGATCTAGTACCGGCTCGAAGGATGCGGAGCCGCCGGGCGCGGGCTCGAAGGATGCGCGCTCGCAAGATGCGGAGCTGCAGGGCGCGGAGTCACAGGATGCGGGTTCGAAGGGCGCGCCCTCGCAAGATGCAGAGCTGCAGGGCGCGGGCTTGCAGCAGGCCCCGGTCGGGCCTGGGTTCGGATCCGGATGGGTTTCACAATCCCCGAGCGTCGGCACGGCCCACGCTCCCCGGTAGGTTCCGTCCAGGTGGAATCCGAAGCGTTCGGCAAGTCCTTTGCTGGTGACGTTCTTGAGACCCGTGTACATTCGCATTACTTTGGTTCCGCGCGCTTCCGTCTGTTCGAAGAAGCGCCGGTAGAACAGCTTGCCTATCCCTAGGCCCTGGTGGCTGGGGATCACCCGGAGGGCTTCAAGCC
>CAZMEF010000151.1:0-4781 GCA_964565305.1 uncultured Eubacteriales bacterium
GCCCAGCTTTAGCCGTCTTTTCCCCGACCCGGTCTTCTCGCGGGGCCCCGCTCGCGTGCCCCTGGTCGACCACGAGAGGACTTTCACGTCAGTTCCCACCTTTCATGGGGAGTACCTGAATCTTGTAGATGGGGATATCCAAGAGCGCTTTGACCGCCGAATATATCTGGGCCTTGATCTCCGAATCAGAGGCCCCCTCCGCGACGACCAGACAACCGGCCACTTTCGCGCCCATCACCTTTTCCAGAAGAGGCGATCCACTGGAGCCGAGTTGGCTTGTAACGGGTCGAGACGTTTCCGATTCGTTGGTGCTTTCCCTCACCTCTCCTGTGGGGTACGTCTCGGATTGAGCGGTACGGGTTCGCTGCAGATCTTTTGCGAACATGCTTTCTTGTCCCGTTCCGAGCGTAATCGTGACGGCGACCTTTCCGGCGCCGCGCACGGAGCCTAGGGCCTTTTCCACACTCGCGGCTATGGAGGATTCAAGGGCGTCAAGTGACGCCGGCTCCGACTCAGTAGTGTCTGCTTTGCCGCGCCCAATGGCGCTGCCGGCGATGATAAGGCACAGCCCCAATGCTCCCAACGCGAAAAGCCTCAGGTTCTGAGGCCTCAAAAGGCCGGACATGAGGGCCGGCCGCGCCCTCGTACCGGCCCGGCTCTGTTGTAGCGATTCGCTCACGTCGTTCGCCCCGCGTGACTCGCCCGGGGCTTCCCTCCAATCTGACCGATCTGATCGAGTATTATCGAACACGGCGGAACTCAGGGCGAAACCGTGATAAAGATGTTCTCGCCCGGCACCGAAAGGTACGCCGATAGGGTGGCTTTTAGAGCCGCCAACTCAGAGGCGGTGGGGCTCTCGCCGGTAAGAGCCAGTTTGATTCCGGCTACTTGGTAGCCGGACCCGGAGGTTTCCACCGCCACTTCCCCGGCGGAAAAACCGGCCGCGCGGACCATATCGCCCACTCTGGCTGCGATCTCCGAAGCCACAAAACGGTCTAGGGCGAAGCGTTCCGCCCCACTTTCCCCTGACAAGTTCGTTGAAGCGGGCACGACATCTCCCCGGACGAAAAAACCAACTAGCGGCGTCAGAACTGCAAGCAGGATAAGCATCTCGGCCGCGAATCTCGATTGCTTGGCCATTGACTTCGGTACCAATAAGACCAATGCCGACGCGAGCATGGATATGGCGAACACAGATTTTGCCCAAAGTCTGATAGCGGCCACCCCTACGCCTCCTTTAGCCTCAAAGTGGTCTGGCGGCTTGCGCCACGAGCGAAAGACAGATGATAAAGACAAAGGTGGTGGCGAAAAGCGAGACTGCCAAGAAAGCGATGCCGTCCGCCATCGCCTTCAATGATCGAGAAACCGACTTCCCCACGAGAGGTCCCAGGAACGCGGCGGAAACCTTCCAGACCAGCAGGCAAGAAAGAACCTTAAGGAGGGGAGAGAACGCGAGCCCGAAGAGGCCGATGCTTCCCGCTATCCCTATCGCGGCCCTAAGCCCGTAGGCGGAAACGAAGAACATGTCCATGGTATCTCCTATGGCCTTTCCCGCTATCGGGATGAACGTAGAGGAAACGTACTTGGCAGTGCGGTAGGCAACTCCATCTGCAAGGCCCGCCGCGGCCCTTTGCCCGACCACTACCCCCACAAAAGCCGACATTACGACGCCGGTAGCCAAAAAAGCCACCTGTCTGAGCATGGCCGCCACTCCTCCGGCCCTGTCCCCGCCTCCGAGGTTTCCCCCCAAGTCCAAAGCCACAGAGGTGTAGATGAGCGGAAAAGCCAGATCCAGGATGAAGACGGAAGCGACGGTGCCCATCCCGAACACCAGTGGGTGAAGTACGGTCGCCGTCACAGGCGCGGCGGAAACCAACGACAAACCAGTCAGAGCGGGTATCAAGGCGAAGAAAGCGGTCCTGAGAGCGTCCATGGCCCCCCGGGCGATCCCCAGGACATCCTTGAAGGAAAACACCGCGAGAAGCACCAACGCGATGTGACACGCCCATATCGCGATCTTGTTGGAGCCGTTTGGCGAAACGGTCTCCGACAGTATTTCCAAAGAAGCCACCGCGACCCCGATGAGCATTATCTTCCCCAGGATTCCGACGGCGCTTAAGAGATCCCCCAGTGCGCCCCTCACAAGCGACGCGCCGATTTCTTTGAAGTCGATCCCCTTGCCAGAGAGGATGTCAGAGACGATTTCTCGCCACCCTTTTGCCCCGGATCGCGTGACTTCCTCAAAGACGCGGTCGATGGGGTCGGTTATCCCCTGTTCGTCGAGGGCCCGCATAGGGGCGTCAGATGACTCGCCGGCCGTTGGCGAGCCGGTCAAAGCGAAGAACACTACATCCTTGCTGCCGGCGGGGCAAGCAAAGGCAGCGCGGGGCACGGCGAACGCCAATAGCGCGACCGCGGCGATGCAAACGATGTGCCTAGGCGAGCAGCGACCTGATAACATCCAAAACCTCTCGTATTATTGGTAATGACGCCGCCAGAATGAACACCCTTCCCGCCATCTCTACCCTGGAGGCCAAGAGCTCCTCGCCGGCGTCGCGGCAGAGCGCCGATGAGAAATCCGCGATGTAAGAGACGGCGAGCACCTTCAAGATGACCCCGAAGTAGAGCGGCGCCAAACCGGTTTCCTTCGTAAGGTCAGAAAAGGCGCTCACGACCCCGGACACCTTGGGCAAAATCAGGAAGAACAAGACCAGACCGGAAACCAAAGCGAGACCGAAAGACAACTCCGGGCGCTCCTTTCGCAAAAGCAAAAGGAGTACGCTCGCCACTATTCCAAAGCCCGCTATCTGGACTATCTCCACAGGATGAGACACCTCACGGCAGTTGGAATACCGTCCTAACGGCCTGGAAGAAGTCGGCCACGACATCTATCACCAAAGTCAACACCACAACGACCCCGATAAGCGTGACCATCCAAGCGTATTCCTCTTTGCCGGCCTGCTTGATGACCGAGTGGATCACAGACACCAGCATCGCGATGCCCGCGATCTTGAAAATCAGATCGGCGCCCGCCATACGAAAACCCCCAGACTTGCCGGATGCAAAACGTGGTTACAAGAAGGTGATAACCGCGCCCAAAGAACCGAGAACTCCCAGATACCGCGATACGCGCGCCCGATTTCGGTACTCGTGCTCCCTCTCAAGCCTGTAGTTTTTGGCGGCGTCCAACGCGTGTTGGACGTGGGCGATCTGCTCCTTGTGGCCGCTCGTCCCCAGAACCCTAACGAGGTCGGACATGAGGGAAGCGTGGAATGGTAAGGGCCGGGAAACGCAGGCTTCTCCCCTCTCGTCGGAGGTCATTTGCGCGAGCGCTTCGCCCAACGTCGCCCTGTTCTCCATCCCTGCCGCCCTTCCTAGCGCGGCGAAGGACGAACCGATGGCCCCTCCGACCCTTTGCCCGTTTTGAACTAGCGCTCTGGGTAGTGGGAGCAAAGCGTAGGATATGTCCGAAATGAGCCCTATCAGGAAGGATTCGAGCCTTTGCATTTCCTTGAGTTCTTCTTCCAGCCGGGACGCGTGCCCGAACCCGATCATGCACCCGGCGGTGACGACCAAAAAGGCGCCCGTAGCCTTGGCCGCCAGAACCCACGACGATGTCATGGAAGCGGCACCTCCCCGGCGTACTCCACGGTCCCGGGCCCGGCCCGCCTGGATAACACGACGACCCTTTCAAAATACCCCTTGTCCATGAGCCAACGGGAATGGGGCTGCCTTCTGACTTGCGATGGATCTTGGCCGTGACAGGTGGCCAGCACCGCCGCTCCGCCGGAAAGCACCGTCGCGATAGCGATCGCGTCCTCTTCGCTTCCGACCTCGTCTGTAGCGATGACATCCGGCCCCATGGAACGCTGAATCATCATCATCCCCGTGGCTTTGGGAATCCTGTCGAGGATGTCCGCTCTCGGCCCGACATCATGTTGAGGAACGCCATCGTGGCACGCGGCGATCTCGGATCTTTCGTCTACGATGCCGACTTGTGACGGGAAGAGCCCGCAGCCAGGCACGCCTTCGCCGGCAAGCCTGCAGAGGTCGCGCAAGAGGGTAGTTTTGCCGCAACCGGGGGGCGACACAATCAGAGTCGAGCGGATGCGACCGTTTGGGCCCACAAGGCGACGGATGACCTTGTCTCCGCTGCCTTTCACTTCTCGTGCGATCCTGAAGCAGAAGCCGCTGATCTCCCGGAGCCTTACCGCGCCATCGGCCCACGTGACGGCCCGTCCCGACAGCCCGATCCTGTGCCCGCCCGGTATGGTTATGTAGCCGCCGCATAGTTGCGCCTCAAGGGCGTAATAGGAACAGTCGGTTATCAAGGCGAGAGTCTTGTCGATGTCTCCTTTTCCTGCGACGGGCTGGATCAGCGCGTCGGCGCCCGGGCCAACCAAACAGATCGCCCTTCCCTTTCGCAGTCTGATCTCCTGAAGAGTGCAAACGAGTTTGGGATCGGCGCGCAGATAATCGAGCACTCCGGAACGAACAGGCGCGGAGAACAGCGACAGAACTTCCCTATCAAGTCGGCCGAACGCAGGAGAAGCCAATCCTCGCGCCTCAAAGATGGGAGCATCGCGCATCGCTCCGAACCCTCCCTCGTTTTCATAACACTATTGGGAAGGACGAGCGTCTATGACTAGGGCGGGGTTAACGGCCTTCGGGTTAGAGGAAAAGGCCGGGGCTTTGCCCGGCCTTCTAGCTAGCTTCAAAACTACCAAAAAAACTCTCACACAATATTACTTCTTCAACTTATCATAACAACACTCACATTC
>CAZMEF010000152.1:0-4777 GCA_964565305.1 uncultured Eubacteriales bacterium
TTCAGCATGGCGCACTCCCCTTCCGTTGCGTCCGGCCCCTTACCCTCTTAACGCCCTCGAAAGTCCGTTAGCCCACGCGTCGCAAAGCGCGTCGACAGGCAGTTCAAACAGCGTTACGCCCGTGCACGCCTCGATGCGCAAGGTCGCACTTTCGCACTTCCCGCCGGTCTCGCACGCATCAGTGCCGCCACCGGCCCCACCGGTCGCGGCTCCCGCCTCCACTTTTCCCAAGACCCCGAATCTAAGGGCCGCTCCCTCATCCGATGAAACTGACGCGCATAGGCCGGCAATCTTCGATTCGTCTTCGGGCGCAAAGCTAACCAGGACCGCCGAATCGCATTCGCCGAACAACACGGCATCCGGCCGGTGGTCCGGGATTTGTTGACACCCGAGGCCGGCCAAAGCGACGGTCGCGCCTGAGGCTCCCGGTTCGGCCTGTATGCATGATTCGGCAAGCGCGACGGCGAGGCCTCCTTCCGACAAGTCGGCTGCGGATCGCAAGAGCCCGCGTCCGGTCGCTTCGCCAAGGATTTTTAGCAGAGCCCTTTCTTTCGCTAGATCCGGTTCGCGGGGGCATCCGCTCACTACACCGTGGATCTGCTCCAAGTACTCGCTTCCGGCGAGCGAGACGGCGTTTCCGCCTACGGTCCCTATTAAGGCGATGGTATCTCCGACTTTCTTGAATCCGGGGCTGACCCGCTTGTTCACGTCTTCCAAGAGGCCGAGCATCCCGATCACAGGCGTCGGGTAGACGGCCTCGCCTTCCGTTTCGTTATAAAGGCTGACGTTGCCTCCCGTTACCGGCGTGCCGAGCGCCTGGCAGGCATCTGCCATGCCGGCAAGGGCTTCTTTGAGCTGCCAGTAGACTTCCGGTTTTTCGGGATTTCCGAAGTTAAGGCAGTTGCTGATGGCGATAGGGCGCGCTCCTGTAACCGCGACGTTTCGCGCCGCCTCCGCCACCGCCCACATGGCCCCTGCCCTCGGGTTTAGATATGTGAGTCGTCCGTTACAATCGGTCGAGAGGGCGATGGCCTTGTCTGTGCCCTTTACTCGAACGAGCGCCGCTCCCATGCCGGGTCCCGCCGCAGTATCCGTTCTGACCATGTGATCGTACTGCCGGAAGACCGGCCGCTTAGACGCGATGTTAGGCGAGGCCAGAAGCCGAAGCAAGATGTCGCCGAACTCGTCGAAGCCCGGCGAACGGATGTCGTTCAGGTCGGTGGACCGCCCAGTTCTGAAGTACTCGGGTTCCTCCCACCGGGGCGAATAGACAGGCGCACCCTCGGTCAGCAAGCCCACGGGGATGGAAGCATCCAACACTCCGTCATGAAAAACTTGAAGGTGTCCCGAGTCGTTGACACTGCCGAACTCCGACGCGTGCAGCCCCCATTTCTCCCCGATAGCCTTAACCTCGGCCACTTTCTCGGGCTCCACGATGAGAAGCATGCGCTCCTGACTCTCTGATAGCAGGACTTCGTACGAGGTCATGCCTTCTTCACGCATGGGGACCTTGGATATCTCGATGGCGAGGCCGGTTCCGGCCCTTGCCGCGGTCTCAGCGCACGAAGAGGTGATGCCGGCCGCACCCATGTCCTGAATGCCCACGACCACGCCTTTCTTCATCATCTCGAGGCACGCTTCGATGAGCAGCTTTTCCACAAAAGGGTCACCTACCTGGACGTTCGGCCGTTTGGCTTCTGTGTCCTCGCCCAGTTCCTCTGAAGCGAAGGTGCACCCGTGGATCCCGTCTCGCCCAGTGGAATGCCCCACGATCATCACGACATTGCCGGGCCCGTATGCTTTTCCCAGATGAAGATCCTCATGCGGCATGATGCCCGCGCAGAAGACGTTCACCAGCGGATTTTGGCGGTAGGGTCCGGCGAAAAACGCCTCGCCTCCGACTGTCGGGATCCCCAAGCAGTTGCCGTACCCCGATATGCCCGCCACAACCCCGCCAAAAAGGAAGCGTGTCCTACTGTCGTCAAGCGAGCCGAAGCGCAAAGAATCCAGGAGGGCCACGGGGCGCGCGCCCATCGCGAGGATATCTCTGACTATGCCGCCGATCCCTGTGGCCGCGCCTTGATACGGTTCGACGGCGCAGGGGTGGTTGTGGGATTCTATCTTGAACGCGCAGGCGAGCCCATCGCCTATGTCGACGACGCCCGCGTTCTCTCCGGGCCCCACCATGACGCGGTCTCCCTCTGTGGGAAGGCCTCGCAGAAGGGATTTGGAATGCTTGTAAGCGCAATGCTCGGACCACAAGACGGAGAACACGCCGAGTTCGGTGTAGTTGGGCTCGCGTCCAAGTTTTTGGACGATGAGCGCGTACTCGTCATCCTTGAGACCCATCTGGCTCCAAAGAGAATTCTTGTCCGACACGTTATCAGCACCCTTTCCGCCCGGCCCGGCTTTGAGTTCGTAGCCAATCGACCATTGAGAGGAACACCCGCCGGCCATCTTCGCCTCCGAGAAGAGGATCGGAACACCTCTCAGGGTGGGGCATCATCCCCAGCACATTACCGCGTTCGTTTGTGATCCCGGCAATGTTGTTGGCGGCGCCGTTGGGATTGGCGTCTTTTGTGGCCTCCCCTGACGCGTCCGTGTATCTGAAGATAACCCTGCCGGAGCGCTCAAGCTCCTCAAGTAGCGACGGTTCCGCATAGTAGTTTCCTTCGCGATGGGCGATGGGAACCCGGATGACTTCACCCTTTTGGTACCGTGAGGTGAAGGGCGTGGCGGCGTTCTCCACCTTGAGATTCACCCATTCGCACCGGAACTCCAGCACGTCGTTGGGAAGCATCGCGCCGGGAAGCATCCCCGCCTCCAGCATAATCTGAAAGCCGTTGCATATCCCGAGAACCGGTCGGCCTGATCGGGAAAAAGTCTCCACAGATTTCATGACGGGGGAAAACCGGGCCAGCGCTCCCGTGCGAAGATAATCCCCGTACGAGAAGCCTCCTGCCAGGATTATCGCGTCAAATCCGGAGATATCCGTATCCCCATGCCATATGAGCTCACACTTTTCTCCGGTGACGTCTTTTATGGCGTGATACGCGTCTGTGTCGCAGTTTGTCCCGGGAAAAACTACCACGCCGAACTTCATCGGTCTTTCACCTCTTCGACCTCTAGGCGGTAAACCTCTGTCACAGGACTGGCAAGAAGCTTCTTGGCCATGTCCTCAAGAAGCGATCCGGCTTCCCCGGCGTCCGTGGCATCAAACGTCACCACGATGTCCTTACCCATGCGCACCCTGGCCACCCCGTCATAGCCCATAGCCACGAGCGAGGCGCGCACTGCCTCCCCTTGAGGATCGAATATGCTTTCTTTGAGAGCCACGGTCACAGTCCCATTGAACTTCATGCGAAACCCTCCCAACGCTTCGATTTACGCCAAACCGCACCGCTCGAACACGAAATCAACCTTCGCCAACGCGCGCTCCAGGGAGAAACATTCCTTGACGCGCCCGGCGCCGAGCGCCTTCAAGACCGCCTGGTCGGCGCTCACCCGCTCCACAAACTCGGGCGGCCCTTCCCACGCGGCCATCGCGTGGCCTTGCACTGTCGCGTAAGCGTCCTCCCTGCTCATGCCCGCCGATACCAGAGCAAGCAACACTTCCTCTGAAAACACGAGGCCGCCTGTGAGATCCAGGTTCTGACGCATGCGCTCCGGATAAACACGCATCTCCTTTAGAATCTTTGTCATCCGGTCCAGAGCGAAATCCAGCAAGACGGTCGAATCCGGAATGATTATGCGCTCCACCGACGAATTTGACATGTCGCGCTCGTGCCACAAGAGCCCGTTCTCCAATGCCGTCAGCGCATAGCCACGCATCACCCGTGCCACGCCCGAAAGCATCTCCAGCCCAACGGGGTTTCTCTTGTGTGGCATAGCAGATGAACCCTTTTGCCCTGTTCTAAAGCCCTCCTCGACCTCGCGGATTTCCGTACGCGCCAACCCGCGCAGGTTCGTGGCGATTTTCTCTAGGGTCGCGGAAACAACGGCGAGGGTCGTTACGCACGCCGCGTGCCGGTCGCGCTGGATTATCTGGCTGGAGGCGTTCGCAGGCGTAAGGCCCATCTTCTCACAGACGTACTTTTCAACAAACGGGTCCACATGGGCGTACGTGCCGACTGCCCCCGAAACCTTCCCCACCGATATCCCTTGTTCCGCCGCTTGCACGCGCACCAGGTTCCGCTTCATTTCCTCGTACCACAGAGCCAGCACAAGGCCAAACGTAACGGGCTCGGCGTGAACGCCATGGGTGCGGCCGATCATCGGAGTCCTCTTATACCGTTTCGCAAGCTGAGAAAGCGTTTCGATGAGCTCCTGAATGTCGTCCCGGATAAGAGCGAGCGCGTCGCGGAGAAGCGAGCAAAGTGCGGTATCAACCACATCATAAGAGGTCAGACCGTAATGTATGTATTTGCCTTCGGGCCCCACCGTCTCCGCCACCTGACTTACAAACGCGATAACATCGTGCCTGACGACGCTCTCGATCTCGTCTATTCGGGCGGGGTTCACAGCGCCCTTTTCACGTACGGCCAGCGCCGTTCCCGAAGGAATCTTCCCGAGGATCTCCCACGCCTCCAAGGCCAGGATCTCCACCAAGAGCCAGCGCTCATAACGGTTTTTTTCGCTCCAAAGTTCCTTCATGCGGGAACGACTGTATCGCGGTATCATGCTGTTACCTCCGCTCTAAGTGCCGCGTAACCGCTCACTCCCACTCGCAAAATGAAACTTAATTCTAAACGCTTTTGTTTGGGGGATTTGATACCAT
>CAZMEF010000153.1:0-4759 GCA_964565305.1 uncultured Eubacteriales bacterium
AACGCTATCTTCCGTCCGGCTGGAGTTGCTGGAACAACCTTCAGACAAACGGCATCTTGCTCGACGACGAGTGGTGCTCGTTCTTGGCTGGCGCGCATTTCGACGTGGGCCTCAGTATCGATGGCACGCTGCGCACCCACGATACCTACAGGAAAGACTTGGGCGGACGCGGCACCTACGAACGAGTCGTCGCGGTTGCTAAACGTCTGCAAGCTCACGGTATTCAGCCAGATCTGCTCTGCACGGTGACTTCGGCCGCGGCGGAAGAACCGGCCGCCGTCTATCGGGCTCTGCGAGACTTGAACACAGGGTGGATGCAGTTCATCCCTATTGTGCGTCGGGGGCCGGACGGGCAGGTGACGCCCGATTCAGTGACCCCCGATGGGTATGGGAAGTTTCTGTGCGCGGTATTCGACGAGTGGGCCCGGAACGACATCGGACGCTTGGAAATACAACAGGTGGCCGAGATGGCGCTTGTTTGGGCGGGAGGGACTACCAATCTTTGCTGGATGGCTCCAACCTGCGGCCGGGTCCTCATCGTCGAACAAGATGGGGCAGTCTACTCCTGCGATCATTTTGTATCGCCACAGTATCGGATAGGCGAGATCACAACGTCGTCCCTTGGGGAGTTGGTGGACTCCCCAGTACAGCGCAGTTTCGGTGAAGCGAAGCTGCGTAGCCTGCCGGATCAGTGTTGCGTTTGCGCTTGGCTGGATGTCTGCAATGGTGGATGCCCAAAGGATCGATTCGCCACAACCGGGAACGGCGAAGAGCGGCTTAACTACCTGTGCGACGGCCTCAGGAGGTTCTTTGCACACGCCGAGAGACCCCTTAGGCGCATCGTCGAGCTCCGGCGACAAGGACGAACGCCCGGAGTTATCATGGCCGAACTGCGGGATGAGGAGAGAGCCCGCTGGCGGGGAGTCGGTCGAAACGACCCTTGTCCCTGCGGCAGCGGGCGCAAGGCGAAGAACTGTTGTTGGAATAGGCGACCATAAGATCCGCAGGCCGCCCACGGGTGTACAATGTTTGAGGCATGACCGCGCTTTGAACGACTACGCTCGAAGCTCCGACGGTCTGCGCTGACCAGATCTCAGAGGGGGTGATCTTGTGGGCGGAAACAGGAGCCATGCCCAGTATGGAAACTGGGTTTCGATCCCGCTCATCGTCAAGGTGTCCGTCGCTTCGCTAGTGTGTTGCGCCTCTGCTATCCTGCTGTCTTTGTTCCCGCTTGGAGCAGTGGGGTCCGTCTTGCGGTCGGTTTCCTTCCTCATGGCGGCGCTGTGTCTTGCAGCTGTCGGTTACTTCCTCACAGCGCGACGGATGTTTGCCGATGATGGGGGTGGTATTCAGGAGAAGATCCTGGAGTTGTTGATCTCGTTCGTTGAATGGGATGGGAAAGGCAGAGCTCTGGACATCGGTTGTGGTAGCGGCGCGCTGACAGTTAAGCTTGCAAAACGATACAGGGAAGCTCTGATTACCGGTATCGACTACTGGGGGGCAAACTGGGGGTACTCTAGGCAGCTTTGTCAGGACAATGCTTTGGCGGAGGGGGTGTCCGAGAACACTTCGTTCCAACGGGCGAGTGCGTCAGAGCTGCCATTTCCCGATGAGACGTTCGATCTCGTTGTCAGCAACCTAACTTTTCACGAGGTTAAGGGTGGCCAAGGCAAGCCCGCGCTAGTCGGCGAAGCGCTGCGGGTCCTCAAGAAGGGGGGCGCCTTTGTGCTGCAGGACCTGTTCCTCATCAGTCGGTATTACGGGCGGATAGACGACCTGGTCGGCACCTTGAGGGAGGCGGGCGTTCAGCAGGTTTCCTTCATCGACACCAGCAAGTCTTCTTTCATACCGCGTGCGTTGAGGCTCCCGTTCATGGTCGGGACAATGGGAATCATCTACGGCGTCAAATAGGAATTGCTGTGCGTAACTTGGCAAGAATTGTCGCTAGAACCGCAGAACCTGGCCTTGGACTTCCTCCAAAGAAAACAACGCATGGGACTGGGCCATTAGCCGCTGTTTAGCCATCTCGTAGTATGTCGGTTCGATGTCGAACCCAACACTGTTGCGCCCCCACATGCTTGCGGCGAGGCTTGTGGTTCCCGTCCCCATAAACGGGTCTAGCACGGTGTCCCCGACGAAGGAAAACATCCTTATGAGCCGTTCTGCAATCGTCACAGGGAAGGGAGCGGGGTGATTTTTTGTTGAAGCGCCGCCCAAAGTCCAGATCTGTTGGAACCACTGCTGATGCTGGGTTGTTGATATGACGGAGAGAATCCTCGTTTCAAGTGACGGCTTCCGGTATCCTCCCGGCTTCCTTTGAAAGAGAATGTACTCAATGTCATTCTTCACTATGGAGTTTGGCTC
Source organism: uncultured Eubacteriales bacterium (assembly GCA_964565305.1). Taxonomy (GTDB): domain Bacteria; phylum Bacillota; class Sulfobacillia; order Fermentithermobacillales; family Fermentithermobacillaceae; genus DULO01. Next base: position 2,365 of record CAZMEF010000153.1, read on the forward strand.
GTAAGGTTTTCCCAAGAAACCAGACCCATGCCCGGCCTCATACTGGGCGTTCGCGATCTTGTGCCAGATTATGGGGGCCAAGTTATCAAATCCGATCCTACGACAAGACTCCTGTATGCTCGCATGGAGAGGAAAGACAACGTGTCGTCCGTAGCGCCTTCGGGGAACGCACACATCGCCTACGACAACAACCAACCGTCCACCAGGCACTAACACTCGGTAGGTCTCCGCCCACACATGCTCAAGTTCTCCGACGAATTCGTTGTAATCCTCGACATCGCCCAGTTGCCCTTCGCGATCGGGATACTTCTTAAGCGTCCAATATGGTGGTGACGTGATAACAAGGTGAACGCTTGCGTCTGCGATAGCTTTCATATCTCTGCTGTCACGCAGAAAAAGATCGTGGATTGTTCCTCTAGATTGCACCAGGTTTTCAATGCCGCGAGTCAACTCGAGATCCTTTGCAATAGCGGGGATCCCCTTCTGCTCGTCCTCGCTAACCAATCGCAAAGCGCGCGTGGGAACGACCAGCGCGGAGTCTCTGACGCTGCCAGCGACTGAAATACGTGTCATGTTGTTTGACATGAAAGTGGTGTTCCGCCCGTCAAGCGGATTTTCCTGCGTGCGCACCGCCATATCCTTACCCCTTATCTTCCGAGCCCCTCGCGTCATCATTCTATCAAACGTCAGTTCGATTTGACAAGCAAAGGGTTTGAGGCGTCACAGCGGTTCCCGGACCGGTCTTAGATTTGCTCGTGCTTCCCACAAAGCGCGCCAGGCGAATCCGCGCCCAGCAGAACGCAAGAAGAGAGCCTTGATATCGGCTGACATAGTGGTCACGGCAGCCGTGAAACATCACGTCTTGTGAAGATGGCCGAAGAAGCAGCGAAGCTTACGCCTAGGAGGGCTGCGCCCACAGCGGCGACGAAGAGCAGTCCCGTCCACGATGCCGCCAAAGGCTGAAACCGGCTTGTAAGCCTACCGAGGGTGGCATCCGTTCCGCCTTCGCCCTGTGCCAGCACCACAAGAGGGATGGCTAAGCCAAAGGTCACCAGAATCAGAGCGGTTTTTGCCTGTTTGGGCCCAAGCCAGAAGTGCAGGAAGAGGCTCAACGCGGATAAAGCGAAGCAAGTTAAGCCGACTCCAAATGCCGAAGCCAGCGCCGTTTCCTTGCCAATGGCACCGGTAAGCCATGCCAGGCCGATCGCGGCAAGCGACGCGGCGGTGGTGAGGGCCGAGACCGCGTACTTCGCGGCCACGATTTCCCGCGGCCGGATGGGGAGGGCCCGAAGAAAGACGAACGTGTTCCCGCGTTCCTCCTCCTGAAACACCATTTGCGGCAAGGTCATCGCTGAAGTGACGGGCAAGGCATACAGGATTGACAGGAGAAGGGCTTGGGCGATCCTTCCAAACAACAATGAAGCGATGGCCATGAGGCCGAAGACCTGAATAAGGTACGACTTCAGTTGCACGAACTCTTTGTACACGAGGCTGCGCATGGTCTATTCCTCTCTTCCTGCCAGCGAAATCAGAACCTCATCTAACCCAACATTCGAAACCTTCAGGTCGGCTGCGCCTTTTGATTTCAATGCCTGGAGCCAGCTTTCGGAAAAAGCCCCCGTCACCCCGGCAAACGCTACTCCGTCCACTTTGAAAGCGGAGAACATGGACGCCGCACCGCTGCTGTCGTTTGGCCTAAGCGTGCCGGTAACCCTCTTCCACCTGTTCATCATGGATTCTTTGTCGGCAAACTCGACTATCTTGCCGCGGTCAATCACGGCGATATAGTCGGCGACCTGCTCTACGTCTGAAGTTATGTGCGACGAAAGAAGGACCGTCCGGTTTTCGTCAGTGATGATCTCGCTGATTTCTTGAAGCAGTTCCCGGCGGACTACCGGGTCGATTCCGGACGTCGGCTCATCCAGGATGAGCAATTCGGGCCTGTGAGACAAGGAAAGGATGAGTCCCAGCTTCACTTTCATGCCCCGCGAGAGATCTTTGACTTTCTTCTTTGGGTTTAGGGCGAATTTGCCCAGGTATCTCTCGTAGAGGGAGTTGTCCCAGTTCGGATAGTACCGGCTGACCAGCCCCGCCATCCAAGCCACCGTCATTTCCTTGTAGAACAACGGGTCTTCGCTGACGTAGCCCACCCGCCTCTTGATTTCGATATCGTCTCTAGGTTGGCTCATGTCCAAAACGCGAACCTCTCCGCTATCCGGATAAACGAGGTTCATGAGTATCTTGATGGCCGTGGATTTTCCTGCGCCGTTTCTGCCTACTAGGCCCAAGACGTAGCCGCGGTCTAGAGACAGGTCCCGAATGTCCAGTCTAAAGTCCCTGTAAGTCTTTGTGACATCGCGAAAACTAAACGCGTCGCTCACCGTCGGTCCTCCTC
>CAZMEF010000154.1:0-4734 GCA_964565305.1 uncultured Eubacteriales bacterium
TTTTGCCGGGTTCAGGGCGAAAGGTTCGTCGGCCCTGACCACGGTCAGGGAAGTTCGCCAGGCCCTGTGGCGCCGGATAGTGACTCCGCGAGGCGAATTGTGGGAGTTTTACGTCTCCGCCGACGGATTCTTGTACAAGATGGTCCGGTTGATAGCCGGCATGCTCTTGGACGTTGGGAGAGGGCACTTTCCTCCCGGCCAGGCCGGCGAGATTCTGTCAGGAAGGGCACATCACAGAGCCACCTGCCTTCCGGGTGTGGGGTTGTGCCTTGAGGAAGTGAGGTTCTCTTGACCCCGGTGGGTCATCGAAGTTAGAATGAATGTTGCTTTCACGGCGGCACCAAGGAGGTTTCATCAGATTGGGCGACACTTACATGGCGAAGCCCGTCGGGAACGATCGCAAATGGTGGGTCATCGACGCCGAGGGCAAGCCCCTCGGAAGGCTCGCCACGTTGGTCTCGACGCTACTCCGGGGCAAACACAAACCGACCTTTACTCCCTCTGTCGACATGGGGGATAGCGTTATCATACTGAACGCCAAAAAGGTGAAGTTGACCGGGAAAAAACTCGAGCAAAAGATGTTCTTCACTCATTCGGGCTATCCGGGCGGGGCCCGGCTCACGCCGTATGAAGTGATGATGAGAAGACACCCGGAGAGGGTGGTCGAGACGGCTGTCAAGGGCATGCTCCCCCATAACCGTCTTTCCAGGCGGCTGATTAAGCGCCTGTTCGTGTACAGGGGCCCCACGCATCCCCACGAGTCCCAGAAGCCTTCCGCGTGGCAAGGAGGAGAATAGTCTTGGCAGTTGAAGCCATTGCCGCTACCGGGCGCAGGAAGAACGCCATAGCGCGGGTCAGGATCGCCCCGGGAACCGGGAAAATATCCATAAACGGCAAAGATGTATCCAGCTACTTCATGAACCCGAGTCTGGAGCAAGAGGTCACGGCTCCTTTCAAGGTGACGGACACCATGGGAAGGTTTGACCTCTTTGTGAACGTCTTGGGTGGGGGCTTAAGCGGCCAAGCAGGGGCATGCAGGCACGGACTGGCCCGTGCGCTGCTCGAAGTAGATGAGGAGTATCGTGGCCTTTTGAAGAAGGCCGGATACTTGACGAGAGATCCCCGGATGAAGGAAAGACGCAAGTACGGGCTCAGGAAGGCACGAAAGGCTCCTCAGTTCTCTAAACGCTGATCATATAGGCGGAGCCAATCGTATATCTTTCAAGGTAGTGTTTCGACGACGTGCGCGGGGGTTGAATCGTATGGCAACCGGAAGGGGCAGGCAGAAGCGCCGGCCCCTTTTTCTTTTTCTGTCCAAAGAAGTATTCCTCTCCATTCTGGTCGTGGCGCTGTGCTTCACGGCCGGCAAATTGATGGCCGGCAGCGGCGATCGACCTGCACGGGGCCCGGAAGTGGGACCCCCAAAGCCCGAAGGGGGACCGCTCTCGGGCCAGATCATCTACATAGACCCTGGACACGGCGGGATCGACCCCGGCAAATGCGGAAACAAGTATCTTGAAAAGAACATAGTGCTGGACATCGCGCTCTATCTTGGAGTACGGCTAGAGAAGAGCGGCGCCAAAGTAGTCTATTCGAGAACCGGGGACTATGATCTCGAAAGCCAGGAAGTTGACGATGTTACGGCGAGACAACGATTGATCGAATCCTCGGGCGCCACCATCATGATCTCCTTGCACTGTAATTCCTTCACCGATCCCCAGGAGCGCGGCGCTCAGGTCTTCTACAACGCGAAGAAGCATCCCGACTCAAAGCGCCTAGCTACAATCGTCCAGGAAAAACTCCAACAGGAGACGGGCACCGAACGGGTCGCTTCGTCTTGGCTGGAGCATTTCATGCTGAACTACGGCAACATCCCCGCGATTACGATCGAGACCGGCTTCCTTTCAAACCCCGAGGAGGAAAACCTGCTCGGAACGCCGTCCTACCAGCAGGATATGGCTGATTGGATTAGAGATGCCGTCATCACTTTCGTGGAAAGTCCGGAATAGAGCCCGCCTTCATCAATCCCTTTTGGAGGAATTGCGCTCCCCTCATAAGAATTCGTTAAGATGGGGGATAGAGGGCTATTCCCGGTTCGGCGCATAAACGTCAGAGGGGGTTTCTTTGTAAATGCCTAAGGAGTCCAAAAAAGTTCTCTTATGGGGTCTCGGGGCCATGGGCGGCGGTATGGCGTCCATGCTCTCGGGGAAGAAGGGAGTCCGTATTGTCGGAGCGCTCGCTAGAACCAAAAGGCGTGACGGTCACGACTTGGGCGAGGTGACGGGTACCGGGCGTGTGGGGGTGGCAATCACAAGCGATCCGTACGAAGCCTTCAAGGCCAAGCCGGACATCACGCTCATCAATACGGCCTCGTTCGTCAAAGATGTTTTCCCCGAAATTAAGTTCGCGCTGGAGCACGGTTCCGACGTGATAACCATCGCCGAGGAGATGGCGTACCCGTGGGCCTCCGACAAGGAACTCGCGCACGAGATCGATCGTCTCGCCAAGTCCTCGGGCAAGACCGTCCTGGGCACCGGGATCAATCCCGGTTTCATATTGGATACCCTAGTAGTGGCTCTCACGGGCATTTGCATGGACGTCAAACACATCCACGCAAAAAGGGTCAACAACCTGGCGCCCTTCGGGCCTACAGTTATGCGGACGCAGGGCGTGGGCACAGAGGTAGAAGAATTCAAGTCTGGCATAGAGACCAAAGATATCGTAGGGCACGTGGGTTTTTTGCAGTCAGCGTACCTGATTGCGAGCTCGCTTGGATGGGAACTCGATGAAGTTGTGGAAGAACGAGAGCCCATAGTAACGAAAGTGGAAAGGAAGACCAAGTACGCTCATGTGATGCCCGGCCAAGTCGCCGGATGCCGCCACACCGCGAGAGCGTACTCCGGAGGCAAGGAAGTCATATTCCTTGAACACCCCCAGCAAATCTGTCCGGAGGCGGAGGGCGTGGAAACAGGCGACTATATAACGATAGACGCCACGCCGCCGGTGAACCTTTCTATACGACCCGAAATACCAGGAGGGATCGGAACCATCGCCATAGCCGTCAACATGATCCCCGCTGTTCTGGGCGCCGGGCCGGGGCTGGTCACCATGGCCGATCTCCCTGTTCCCAGGGCGATTTTAGGATCGTTTGTGAGGTGATGGGCATGCAAAGGGCATCGAAATTCGAGGAACGAAGGAAGCATTTGAAGGATTTGTCCGACGAGCAACTGAAGGATAGGTTCTGGAAACTTGCCGCCCGGACCGTTGAGCCTCTCGTGGAGATGGCATCGACGCAAACCTCGCCTTCCATCGAACGATCAGTGCTTCTCAGGATGGGCTTTTCGAGCCTTGAGGCACAAGCGATAGTGTCCGGCGCCGAGAAGCGCGGACTCCTAGGCAAAGGCGCCGGCAAAATCGTGCTCGATTACGCCAACCTGGCAGGGCTCGATTACAAGCGGGCGGGCGAGGCGCTTTCGCGCGGCGAGGGCTGGGAAGACCTGAGGGAGGTGTATCCCTCATGACTCTCGATGGTGAGCGCGGCAGCATTGATCGCGGGGCTTTGACGCCTGACGAGAAGATCGATGTGGCGAAGGTCCTGACGGATCTCGAAAACTACCGGCCGAGACGCAGAAGGTGGACTTGGCGTAAGAAAGTCGCGGATAACAAGGTAGGTCCATTTCACTATAAGAACACTTCCGAGTCGTTGTCTAAATCCGTGCCGCTTCCCGCCGCGAAGTACTTCGGAGGAATAGATCCCCAGCCCGATTTCGTGATAACGACCGAGATCGCGTCCGGGCGCTTCGAGGACGACATCCGACGCATGAGAATGGCCGCGTGGCACGGGGCGGACCACATGATGGTCATACGCACGACGGGGCAAAGCCACATTGATGGGTTGTTGGAAGGCACCCCTGAGGGAGTGGGCGGGATCCCCATAACGAGGAAGCAGTTGCGCGCCACGCGCAAAGCTTTGGACCTTATCGAAGATGAGGTGGGCAGGCCGCTCAACTTTCACTCCTACGTCTCCGGCGTGGCCGGGCCCGAGATAGCGGTTTTGTTCGCCGAGGAAGGCGTGAGCGGGGCGCATCAGGACCCTCAATATAACGTGCTCTACAGGAACGTCAACATGGAGCGCTCGTTCGTGGACGCCGCCGTTGCCAAAACGATAATGGACAGTGCCGGCATACTTCAGATCGACGGCGCCCACAACGCAAACGCCACAGCGCGGGAAGCCTGGAAGGTAATGCCCGAGCTCTTGGTGCAACACGCCATTAACTGCGCTTTTTCCCGCGCCGTTGGCATGAGCGTGGATAACATCGCCCTTTCATCCGTTCCTCCCACCGCGCCTCCGGCACCCGCCTTGTCCTATGATCTGCCGTACGCCGTGGCGCTTCGTTGGCTGTTCTCGGATTACAAGATAAGAGCCCAGCAGAACACCCGGTACATCGAATCTGACATGCGAGAGGCCACAGTCACTCACGTGCTTAATCTCGTGCTGTCCCGGCTCACTTCCGCGGACGTTCAAAGTACCATCACGCCGGATGAAGGAAGAAACGTGCCCTGGCACTACAACAACATCGCCGCCGTCGATACGGCTAAGCAGACGCTTCTTGGCGCCGACGGCCTTTTGGACATGGTGCGCGTAAGAGACGATGGGGAACTCCCCGGGAAGGTCCGGGAATTGACGGAGCGAGCAGTTCTGTTTCTTGAGGAGGTCCTCGAGAAGGGTTACTT
>CAZMEF010000155.1:0-4702 GCA_964565305.1 uncultured Eubacteriales bacterium
TGGTAGAATATCGCCGTCCGGTACTGGGACCCCTTATCGGCGAACTGCCCCTTGGAATCTGTCGGATCGATCTGGCGCCAGAACACGTCCAGTAGCTTTTCGTAGGTAACGGCGGCGGGGTCATATGCTACGCTAACCGCCTCGTAGTGTCCGGTTTTGCCCGTACATACGTCTTCGTAGGTCGGGTCCTCGACGTGCCCGCCCGTGTAACCCGCGACCACTTCCTTGACGCCGTGTATTTGGGCGAAAGGCTGCACCATGCACCAAAAACAGCCTCCTGCAAAGATAGCGAATCGAGTGGACTCGCGTCCGGTCTCGCGATTATGTTGAGCCATGCCCTAATCTCTCCTCTTCGGCACTTTTGTCATCATCACCTATAATACCCCGCCGGCTCACAGTCGTCCGGGACAGTTTCGTCTCGTCGAACACTCTTAGCTGTGTCAAACATCCCGCACTTTACATAGGATCTTGCGAATATCGGAATATGTGAAATCGGAAGAGGGGGGGATCTCCGATGAGCCGTTCGGTAGCCATAGAGTCCGCGCCGGTGCGGTTCGAGCCGGGCCTAGCGATCGCAGGGTACGACATGATGCTTTCACAGGCCATCCCCGGAGAGGTGCTCCGGCTAGAGGAGATGAGCGTGGCGGGGCTTTTGGGGAGACGACTCTTGGACCTCGGTTTCACGCCGGGGGTCGAGTTCCGGGTGGCAGGGATAGGGCCGCGAGGGAATCTGATAGCCGTATCCTTGCGCGGCACCCTAATAGCCCTGCGAGTCAGCGAAGTGCGGGGCATCGGTGTCAGCCGCATTCATTAGGCGCTAGCGGGGGAGGGGTCTGCCGTGTCTACGGTGGAAGGATTAGTCGCTCTCGTAGGCAATCCCAACGTGGGGAAAAGCACAGTCTTCAACGGACTCACAGGTTCCGATCAGCATACGGGCAATTGGCCCGGGAAGACCGTAGCCCTTTTTGAGGGCGTCATCCATCACAACGGACGCGCGCTTCGCATCGTGGATCTCCCCGGCGCGTACTCGCTTCGACCGAACTCCCGCGAAGAAGAGGTCACTCGCGATTTCATTTTGGATGATAACCCGGATGTCGTCGTGTGCGTTCTGGACGCCACCGCTTTGGAAAGGAATCTTGTGCTCGCGTTGCAGCTGATCCCGCTTTCGAGAAGATGTGTCGTATGCGTGAATCTCATGGACGAAGCCGAGAAACAAGGGATCGTGATCGATGTCCGGGCATTGGAGCGGCTACTGGGGGTGAGCGTTGTCGCCACATCCGCGAGGAACGGAGAGGGATTGGAGGACCTCCTGGAAGTTGTAGCCGGTGTCATGGATGGGGCGGGAAACGGATCGGACGCTGGGGAAAGCTCTGAGAGCGGCATCGCCACAGATCGGGACATCCGTCTCTTGTACGCCCGCGCTGAAGCGATCGCAAAAGAGGTGGTGGCGCGGTCCAAGACGGCGACGAATTCGCTCACGGACAAGATCGATGCCGTCGTGACATCGCGACGCTACGGCATACCTATCATGCTCGCGATGTTGGCCACCGTTTTCGCAGTGACGCTATACCTAGCGAACTTTCCCTCGCAGGCCCTGTTCTCGGCCTTCGGCGTCTTGGAGCTTGCCCTGGACCGTCTGCTGTCGGTCGGCGGCGCCCCTTTTTGGGTCAAATCGCTCCTTGTGGCGGGCATGTATCGCACGGTCGCTTGGGTTACGGCTGTGATGCTTCCTCCGATGGCCATTTTCTTTCCGTTGTTCACTTTGTTGGAGGACTTTGGATACCTGCCTAGGGTGGCATTCAACCTGGATCACCTTTTCCGTGGCAGCGGAGGCCACGGCAAGCAGGCGTTGACCATGAGTATGGGCTTTGGGTGCAATGCCGCTGGCGTGGTGGCCTGCCGGATAATAGAGTCGCCCAGAGAACGGCTTATCGCTGTCCTAACCAATTGCTTTGTCCCTTGCAACGGGCGATTCCCGACCCTGATCATGCTCGCTACGGTCTTTTTCGCGGGCGCAGGGATAATTGGGGCTCTTCTGCCTGCTGTGGTGGTGATCGGGGCCATAATGGCCGGCGTGTTCGCCACGTTCTTGACGTCAAGGATCTTGACGGCATCTGTGCTAAAGGGCGCGCCCTCAAGTTTTGTGCTGGAACTGCCCCCGTACCGAAAGCCGGACATTTGGAGCGTGATCAGACGTTCTTGGAAAGACAGAACGGTGTGGGTGTTGAAACGCGCGTTGGTCGTGGCGCTTCCCTGCGGGGCGATAACATGGGCGTTCGCCAACTTGGAGGTCGGAGGTATGAGCCTCCTGGCGAGGGCCGCCCTTGCCTTTGACCCGTTGGCCAGCCTCATGGGGCTTGACGGGATTATCCTTACCGCATTTATTCTGGGCTTCCCCGCAAACGAGATAGTGATCCCCATCGCCATGATGAGTTACCTGGCCCAGGGAGCCATGGTTGGCGCGGAGTCGTCGGCGACCGTAGGCGCCGTTCTAGTGGCTAACGGTTGGACCTGGACGACCGCCCTCGCGTGCATCATCTTCACTCTCTTGCATTTTCCCTGCGGGACGACACTTTACACGATCTTCAAAGAAACAGGGAGCAGAAGGTGGACGGTAGCGGCCGCGCTTCTGCCGACCGCCATGGGAGTCGTGGTGCTAGTTCTGCTCAGGGGGTTCTTCACTTTGGTAGGATTGTGAGGAGGCGCCACCAGGCGGGGCTGTGTGCGTGAACTCCTGCCACCACGCAGGGTTCTCCCGCGCGAACTCGGATAGAGCGTGAATTCTGGCCACCAGCTCATCGCTTACGATGTGCTCAATCCGCTCGGCGTCCTTCAAAGCGTTTTTCTGTACCCCGATAAGCTGCATGAATCCTTCTAGAAGTTGATGGCGTCTCAACAAATATGCCCCAACGGCGTTGCCGCGTTCGGTCAACTGCAGGATCCCGTATTTTCTGTAATCCACTAAGCCGGCCGCGGCCAATCTGTGAACCATCGCCGTTACAGATGGAGGCTGAACGTTGAGGGCCGAACCCAACTCCGTAAGGCGCACGTACCTGGCCTTGGCGCTGAGCCGGAACAGCATCTCCACGTAGTCTTCCATGCTGGCCGTGAGCGACTTGCGACTCTCTTCGAGAGCGTAGCCGCGGAAGGTACGGAAAGTGCGGATGTCTTCGGGCATGTCCATCGCCTCCGGCAATCTTCCCCTCTCAAGAGATAGTCGTTCCCGCTAGTCTAGTCTATTCGGGAAAGCGCTTCGGCGGGACTCGAGCTGGGTCCTCGGGGATTTCCCGCAGAAAAGGAGCTTCATCGCCAAATGGAGAAACCTACCCCTGCGGAAAAGAACCGTCTGGGAGGCAGACGCAATGATTGATAGGTGGGCGGGTTTCGAGGAGTATCTTGCGAAGGTGATGGAGGAAAACCATATAGCGGGCGCCGCCGTGGCACTTTCGATCTCCGGCGAAACTGTCTACGCCAAGGGCTTTGGCGTCCGCGACATCGACACAAAGGAACCGGTGACGCCCGATTCGATTTTTGGGGTGGCGTCTGTGAGCAAGTCATTCACGTCCATGGCGATCAACCGCCTGGCCGACGAAGGATCGCTTTCCATCGACGATCCGGTGACCAGATTCGTCCCTGAGCTTTCGTTCAAGGGTGAACCGGACATGTCGGGCGTGAAGATCCGGCACATTTTGTCTCACACCACAGGTCTGCCGCCCATGACCCGAAGAGAGGATATCGAAACGTTTGCGGAACACGTTCGCTTCCTCAACGCGGAGGAGTACGAACTGCTGGGCCGGCCCGGCGAATACTTCAGCTACGCCAACGATACGTTCTTGCTGAACGGCGCCATAATCGAGAAGCTTTCCGGCCAACTGTACAGGAGATACATGACGCATCACCTTCTGGACGCCATGGGGATGAACCGTACCACGTACAACCTTGGCGAACTAGCAAAGATGGGCAACGTTACGACGCCTTACGACTTCAACAAAGAAAAAGGGACCCTCGAGCGGCAGGAGTGGCCCGTACTTGGAACTTTCGAAGTTGGCGGGGGCGTCCGCTCGAACGTGCTGGACCTAATGAAGTACGCGGCGGTCTACTTGCGTCGCGGAGTTACGCCCGGTGGGCGCAGGATCCTGTCCGAGGAGTCTGTCGCCAGAATGTGCGCCCCCGTGATCGCGACAGGCCGCAAGTCCTTCTACTGTCTCGGCCTTCAGACTACTCCGGACTACTACGGTGTCACCCTTGTGGAGCACGGCGGGAGTCAGCCGGGAGTGTCTTCGAACTTCGGCTTCGTTCCCCAAAAGGATGTGGCTTGCGCCGTCTTGACCAACGTTGGCGGCGTTCCCGCGAGCGCGATTTGGCTTGCGGCGGTCAACACCGCTCTCGGCTTTCCTATGGAACGGAAAAGGAGCGTCGAGCATGAGTGGCTCGATGCCCCGAGCGGCTATATTAGGCGCTTTGCCGGGACTTACTCTTGCAATGAGGGCGGCAAGATTACTGTAACTGTGGAACGACAAGATGGAACCGAAAGAGCCGGGATATTGGCGAACGGCGAGACGCATCCGCTTGGCATCTCCGACGAGAAAACGCTCTTCTACCAAATGCCGGAGCAGCAGATGGCGGTGAAGTTCTTCTTCAGGCAAGGGGAAGAAAAGCCCTGGGCGGCCCTCGCCGGTTCCAGGATGTTGAGGCGCGAAGG
>CAZMEF010000156.1:0-4672 GCA_964565305.1 uncultured Eubacteriales bacterium
TCAGCCGCCCCGTCGGTCATCCCAGGCCGACAGCACCCGCCCGCATCCGCGTCAACCCCAGAAATGTCGGCTTTCTGCGGTCACCGGGGATGCGACATGATATGATCTGAAGGTGATGTGACAAGGCGGCCGCAAACTGGGCAGAACGTGCCTGTCGCGGAAGAGTTCCGTTGGCGGCGGCCTACGCCTACAAACACAAACACCAATCGGAAGGGGAGTATCCCAGTGAACGAACCAGTATTGTATCTTCAAGAGATGACTTGGCCAGAAGTCAAAAAAGCGCTGCCGGACGTCAAAATGGCCATCATCCCGGTCGGATCGCACGAACAGCATGGACCCCACGGGACTTTCCAGTTTGACACCGCAGGCGCCAGGGAATTCGCCCTCCGCCTTGGCAAGAGACTCTACCCCGAAGTGGTTGTGGGGCCGGCCGTCCCTGTCGGAATCTCAGGCCACCATATGAACTTCCCGGGCAGCATCACATTGCAGGCCGAAACGCTCATCCAGGTTCTCATGGACATCACAAAGTCCTTGATGAAGCACGGCATTCGCAAGTTCTTCTTTGTTAACGGGCACGGAGGCAATACGCCTGCTCTGACCATTGTCACCAACAGGATACGCCAGGATCTTGGTGGCGAAGCGATGTGGGCGACCCTGCCTTACGACCTTGTGAGTGATGTGTCCGCTCAGTATGTGAAATCGCCTGTCGCAGGGCATTCCTGCGAAGGCGAGGTTTCCTGCATGATGTATCTAATGCCGGAGGCGGTCCGGGTTTCTGACCTCACGCCTTCCAAACTGAATCCTACGTACGAGGAAGGGCTGAAGGACCACCTACCGGTGAAGAGCGGCCACTTCTTCGATGAGATCACCTTGAACGGGGCCCTGGGAGACGCCACAAAGGCGTCACCTGAGATAGGAAAAGCCATGGTTGAAACAGCCCTCGACCGGTTAGTGCCCTACCTGAGGAAAAGAATGCAGTAAGGGCCTGCGTAGGGCCTTGATATCCATTGTTCGCCTTCGACCTGCCCGTCCGGCAGGTCGTGTCTTTTGTTTAACTTTACCATGCGTTGCCACTGGCAAACCCTACGACACCGCCATAATCAGTATTGCCGGATGTTTCTGCTAATTCCTTCTTATCAACCGTCCAGCATACGGACGATTGACCGGCCTCACTGATACCTCCAACTCTTGTAGTACATTGTGCGGTTTGGTACAATTGTGATGACTACGAGTAAGGAGGCTCCGATGTGAAAAGATCCTGGCTTATCGCAGTACTAGCAGTAGCACTCTCCATAGCACTCTCCGCAGCACTGGCGGGATGTACGCCGGAAGCACCCCCAGAAGTCAGCAATCCGCCAGAGACCCCGAAGATTTTGCACATAGCAGACTGGCAGGATAAGTACCCGGAGATCTACCAGAGCTTCAAGTTAGGCGCAACAGTAATCAAGGATGACGGCAGCAATCGCACCCACTCTCACGCACTTCACGCGGTTCCTTGCACGGGCAAGGCGCTCACGGTCTATGCCGTCCCGGACATCTATTTCAACTCAGTGTCCGGCCGGTGCCTACTCTGCAAGACGGAAGATTTCATCACGATCTACGAGAAGTACGGCGACGACGCGCTGCAAATGCCGTACGTCGACGTGCTTCCCATGGTAGAGGATTTCTGGGGCTGCTATATGTGCCATGAAAACGACCCGGAAAACACTCTCACCGCAGCTTTGCCGTATTGGGATGCCTTGTATCAGGGTTCGGCCGTCAAGATCAGCGATGAGGATGCCACGTGTGGGCAGTGCCACAACGTCTTCCACGCCTACAAGGCCGTCAAGGATCTCACAATGGACAAGCTGGCCGCCATCGGACCTTACAAGTACGGCTTAGGCGCGGACGAGTTGCGCAGAGTCGTAGAAGAGATGAACATGGATCCCGATGAGAACGGTCTCTTTGTGTCCGTTGACGAGCCGACGGGGCTTGTGACGTTCAAACTGCAGCATCCGGACGTGGAGATCTTCCAGACAAGCAACCACAAGAAGTTGGGCATGAGTTGCCACTCCTGTCACATGCCGGAGACTACAACCACTGCGGGCGTGACGTACACGTCCCACGACGCCTCGGGCTCCCCGTTGGCGAACGAAGCGGCGCTCAGAAGCTGTTTGGAGTGCCATTCGGACGGTGGCCTTGTCAAGAAAGCCGTCGCCACCACTCAAGAAATGGTGGACTTCACGCACGAGATTCAGGCTGAAGTTGGCGCTATGGAAAACAAGGTCAACAGCGACCTGAAGATTCTCTACAACCTGGTCCTAAAGGCCGTTCAAGATGGCGTAGATGATTCGAAGCTGGCGCAAGCTCGGGAAGCCTACACCACCGCCGGATACTACGCCTACTTCTGCAGGGGCAACACGACCGAGCCGGGCCTGAAAGCGCCCCACAACGTTAGTGAAATGAAGTCCCTTCTTACGAAAGCACAGCAGTTGGTCGACGATGCCATAGCCTCTTTCTAAGGGGCGAACGAAGGCCGGGCTGGCCCCCCTGAACAGTCAGTCAGGGACAGTCCGAGATCAGAAGATAGCTTGGGCGGACGGGCTTATGCACTATCCGCCCAGGCTATTCCTCTAGATAACGGGGATACCACAATGGACAACGAGATCAGAAAACCGGAGCGAAAGATCTGGAGATCTTTGTGGCGAGCCGCTTACTCCATGCGAACAGGTGTGGTCCTGCTCCTGTTAGTAGGCGTTCTCAGCTTGGTGGGTACCGTTGTGATGCAGGGGAACGAGCCGTCGTATTACACCAAACAGTACGGTGAGAAACTCGGTGGTTTTCTGCTCGCAGTAGGGGCAGACAAAGTCTACCAGACCTGGCCCTTCGCCCTCGCGTCCGCCCTATTGGGACTGAACCTGCTGTTATGCAGCGTGTTGCGGTTTCCCAACCTGTTGAAGCGGTACAAGGGACAATACGGCTTGAGGCGTCGCCTGGAAAACGGAGATGCCACCCTCGCTGTCGACCTTGACACCCAACAAGCGGATGCCGTCTTCTCGGGCATGAAGTGCAAGGTCAGCGAAACTCGCCAGCATGAAGGGTTATCGTACAGGTACGCTATACGGGGCAGGTTCAATCTGTTCGGTTCGTGGTTCACTCATCTGGGGATCCTGCTCATCATGGCAGGCGTGGCCACAGGTTCGGCAGTGTTGTACAACGAGTACGTCATCGGCGTTAAGGGTTCTGTCTGTGAAGTACCCGGAACCGATTATCTTATCCAAATCGATGACTACCAGATCACCTACAAAGACGGCTATGTTGTGGATGACTACACCGCAACGGTGAGGATCAAGGACACGAACGACACGTTTGAAACTGACGAGTTGGTTATCCGCGTCAACGCGCCAGCGAAGGTAAAGGGCTACTCGTACCTTCAGAACAGTACCGGGTGGGCGGTAGACGCGGTCATCCGCGATCTCAACACGAAGGACGAGCTCAAACGCATCCCCGTCTATCCGGGCAGCGGGATAACCGATGACGAAGGAGCGTACAGCTACCGTTTGATGGAAGTATATCCGGACTTCTACGTCCAAGACGATATGCCATACACGGCAAGTCCCTTGCCGAACAACCCGGTAGTATCGTTTGCGGTCTACTACTATGGCAACCTTTATAGCACGGCGTTTCGGGCCGTCGGGACCGAGATAGTAACCGATGCTTACACGCTGACTTTCGAAGACCCGCGCCTTTTCACCGTCCTCCAGATCACCCGCGACCCCGCCATCCCCGTGCTCGTCGCAGGTAGCGTGGCCTTAATGGCGGGATTGGGACTGGCGTTCTATTCTACTACCCTTGAACTTTGGGCCTGTGATCTACCTGACGGACGGACGAGGCTCTTCGCCAAATACAGAAAAGACCGCTCCCTGATAAAGGAACAAATCGAGGCCATTACAGGGGGGAATGAGGATGAATGAGTCATTGATCGCGCTCGGAAATTCACTTTTCTTCTCCGCGGTAGTCCTGTACATCGCGGGAATGTTCGTCTACTTCACGTTTGTCGCCCTGAAGACCGCAAAGTGGGGCAAGGCCGCCTCCTGGATCATGCGAACCGGCCTGTTACTGCACACGGTGGCCATCGTTTCGAGGGGAGTCGGCGCCAACCGTCTGCCATTTGCCAACCAGTATGAGTTCGCAACCTGCTTTGCGTGGGGGATCGCCCTGTGCTTCACCGTCTTCGAGCAGCAGCATAGTTTCGGCGTTCTTGGCGCGTTTGTCACACCCATAGTCGTCTTGATCATGGGTTACGCCGCCATGCTGAACAAGGATGTAAAGCCCCTTATGCCTGCCCTTCAAAGCGGGTGGCTGGGCATACACGTATCGACCGCAATAATCGCCTACGGCGCGTTTGCGGTCACGTGTGGGACATCCATAATGTACCTTTTGTATGAGAAGATGCAGAAGAGTTTCTCGGGCCTTCACGTGCCCGCGAAGGAAAAACTGGACATCCTTGGCTATCGCGTCGCAGCTTTCGGGTTCATGTTCCTCACCTTTGTCATCATCTCCGGCGCGATCTGGGCGCAGAGGGCTTGGGGGAGATACTGGACCTGGGATCCCAAGGAAACATGGTCCTTGATCACATGGATCATCTACGCTGTGTTCTTGCACCTTCGCGTGACTAGAGGGTGGAACAAGG
>CAZMEF010000157.1:0-4663 GCA_964565305.1 uncultured Eubacteriales bacterium
GCCGAATCCTCCGAGCCGTCCGCCCTGCTGCCGACCGGGAACCTGTTCGGTCCACGGCATCCGGCCCCCATCCGGCATCTGCTCCATGTCCGGCATCTGACCCGCGCCGGCGCCATCATTGGTACGGCCCTGGGCAGAGTCTTGTGCGCGGTCCTGGGCTAAATCCTGTGTGAAGTCCTGCGCGTCATCCTGAATCTCAACATCGAGCGACTGAAGAAACTGATCGTAGGTGTAGAACTTGGTCGGATCCTCCTCAACATAGGGGGCGATGAGCGCCATCACTTCCTTGGCGCGCGCCTCGAAACTATCGGGGTCGAAGTAGCCATCGCACAACTGAGCGATGTATTCGTGGTACTTTTCAAGGTATTCGGGGACCTCCAGCAGTTTCGCGATCAGAGGCCGGTCCTCTAGCGGGCCCGTCGTGGGTTCATCTATCTTCATCGAGACGATGTCGCTACTTCCACTGCCCGTCCTTCGCGCGTCGCCACCGCCAGACCCGCCACCGCCTCCTCCGAACCCGCCAAATGACATGTTTAGATCCCACGGAAGCAGGGTGAAAACGCCGTCCACCTCATAAAGGTAGTAGTTGTGCAGCATAGACCCGGGATAGGAGTCAAAGTTGGCGAGAAAAGCGGAAACCGCCCAATACCTGAGGACTTCGTCGACGTCGAGGTGAGCCTCGAGGTCTCCCCCGTTATTCAGTGCGTCCAGCATCTCGATCAGAGCCTTGTGGCTTGTGACCTTCTTCTTCGTCTTGTAGACGATGCCCGGGTACGACGAATAGTCGCTTCCGTACCACTTCAGGTCGGCCCCCTGCCCATCCTGACTCTCGGGTTTGTAGAGGTCACCGTACCCGACCGCGAAGTTGCGGGTAAGGAATGGCCCCTCTATCTGCTCCACGGCGGAGTAGAGGCCCCAAAGCTCGCCGTTTACGGTAAGCCTGATCCAAGTGAACTTGGGAACGGGTACTCCCATCGAAGAGAACGCCTCATAACTCAGGAGTTCTCGCATGAACGACGGATCGGCGAAGCTGTTCTGCAGGTTGATCCTCACGATTCCGCCGAGATTTTGGCCCTTCACGTAATCGTCAAGATCCAATTTGAAACTAAACCTGACCGACTCGGTGCCCGCGACTTGGGCCAAGCTCGAGTTGCCCTTGGTGCGCACAGAAATCATTGGGAACTCCTGACCGTTCCAGTTCAGGGATGCAGGATACTCTGTTTCGGTTATTGCGGTTGCGAGCATGCTTGTCAGGTCCGCCGGGGACATGGCTATCTCGACGAGAATCACGGTATCCGAGGGGAAAGCCTCTTCCAGTTTCTGCGCCATTACGGCCTTGGTGGTCGAGAGCCCCGTTTCAGAGTCCTCCAGCCCCATGCCCAGCGCGCCCGTCGCTATCCCGCCTACAAGCAGGCCAATCGCCAGGATCCCGGCAGCTACCCGATACAACGCTGTCCAGAGCTCCGAAGTCTTCACTGCTTTCATGCTCGTCACCTCGCAGAGTGCTTTCCCACAGAGCGCTTTCCCACAGATCGCTTTCCCGATGCCTTACCGAACACTTTCCTGAACGCCTCGCAGAACGTCTTGCCGACAGCTTTGTCGAACGCCTCGCCATCCTGCTCCGCCTACGAGACATAGTCGCCGTTGTACGAAATGAGGATGGCGCTCGCCACGCCCTTGATTCCCGATATGTCGCGAATCAGGGCTGTTCCCCCATCTTTGACCCTGACTTCGTAAGTGGTCTCTATGCCGCTGTCCGCGATGGTTTTTGACTTCACGTTGTATTGTTGCCTGATGCGCCCGAGGAGCGAACGTACCCCCTCATCGGCCTCATGACCGGATGCCTGCACAACGAGCAGGTAGGGCGGATCTCCGAGCGGCGCCCTGCTGAGGAGGAAAACGACCAGCCCGATAATGACGGAGCCCAGGATGGCGAACAAGTGAAGACCGGCTCCGGAGACGATCCCCACCGTAATCGTCCAGAAAAGGAACACCAAATCCATTGGGTCCTTAATGGCGGTTCTGAAGCGGACGATGGATAGAGCGCCGACCATGCCCAGCGACAGGACTACGTTCGACGTCACGGCCATGATCACGAACGAAGTGATCATGGTGATGGCTATGAGCGAGAGGTTGAAGGCGCTGGAGTACAACACTCCCCTGAAAGTCCGTTTGTAGACAAGGTAGACGAACACACCGATCACAAAGGAGACTCCCATGGTGAGCAAGAGCCTTCCGAGCGTCAGTTCCTGAACCGCGGTGTTAAGGAAGCTCTTCTTGAAGATGTCGCTGAAGTTGAAGGTGTTCCCCATCTCTATTCATCCTCCCAAAAATGCGTTTTGCACATCGACCGGCACAGCGCGTACTTGGACACTGCCTGTCGAGTAAGTGAACCGGTCTGCAAGATGTCCTGGACAGGGCGCGGCAGAAACTCGTCGTATTTCACTTCGAGGATGGTCATGCCATCGACAGGAGCAGGCGCGGAAGGCGCCGAGCGAAACAGATCAAGGTTGCTCAAGCCGCTCCGCAGCCCTTTGTCGAGGGTGATCCTGACGTTGCCCGCTGGGAACACATATGCTTCCCTAACGTAGATGACGACGACCTTCGGCCTAAGAAGCCTGTTGTGGAGGAGCCACGCTGTCTCGTCAAGAAGCGGGTCCTTCACCTCGCGAAGAGCCTTCGCGTTACCGGTTCGCATCGCTTCGTATATGGCCCGGCTGACTCGAAGCCGCTCCTTCTCCACTCCGCTGCCGCTCTTGATTTTCTTCTCAAGCATGATGACGGGATCCGGGGCGGTGCGGTCCGCGAGGCTGCGATCCGCGAGACTGCGATCCGCGAGGCTACGATCCGCGAGGCTACGATCCGCGAGGCTGCGATCCGAGGCGATGCGATCGCTCACTCCGTATGTACGCAGCCGGATCTTTTGACGACGCCCCACACCCGAGATCTTGTCGTAGAGGGCCGAGTCCTCGACGTCATCAAAATACAAACTTCTGATGAGATAATCTCCGGATGGCCCGGCGTTAGGATCCGGTCGAAGAAGCCGCTTAAGCCGCGTGCGGAGCACCGCCTCGATGTGCGGTCCGATAACGTACTTCTCTTCGTGACGCATGGCGATCACCGTCGCTTCGGGCGGGGAGCTCGAGTGAGCCCCCTAATGTCGGGGTGGTTCTTTGGCCCTGAGGTGACTCTACCCAGCCTTTGTCAGTTCCCCGTCAAGATGAAGTGCAGATCTCTTCAATGGCAGATTCGACCTGTCGTCAGTCACGTCCCGATACTTTGTCCAGGCAAAGTCTGGCCCCGAAACTTCGACCTGTCGTCAGTTACGCCACGATACTTTGTCCAGGCAAAGTCTGGCCCGGATACTTCGACCTGTCGTAGTTCAGCCCCGATACTTTGTCCAGGCAAAGTCCGGCGGAGTAACTTCGACCTGTCGTAGTTCAGCCCCGATACTTTGTCCAGGCAAAGTCTGGCCCGGATACTTCGACCTGTCGTAGTTCAGCCACGATACTTTGTCCAGGCAAAGTCTGGCGGAGTAACTTCGACCTGTCGTAGTTCAGCCGCGATACTTTGTCCAGGCAAAGTCTGGCGGAGTAACTTCGACCTGTCGTCAGTCACGCCCCGATACTTTGTCCAGGCAAAGTCTGCATATGGTACATGAGGCGCAAGGCACACAAGGCGCACAAGGCGCACAAAGCGCATCCCGACTCCACCGTCGGAATGCGCTTTGGCAGATTAGTCAGTCAGAAAAGCCCTCGCCCCTAACACCGGGCGGTTCATTCAGTCAAATAGTCTCCGCCTTCTACACTAGGCGGTGTGCCGTGATAGGAGCCGGCTCTTGCGTCCAAGGTGCCGGTCGCGCGGACAGTGACGACACCATCATTATGGAAGTTGCCACCGGACAGAATGACCACGCTGGCTGCCTCACTGCCTGAGAGCGCGCCTATCTCAAGATTCTGCCCATTGAAGAACCATACGCCGTCGCCCACATTCATCTCTCCGTATACGCTAATGTCGCCATTGTTGTGTATCCAGTGATCTCCCACAAATTCGAGGCCCTTGCCGTAGCTTACGATCAGGCCGCTGCCGGGCTCGATGTACATGTCCTTGCTGATCGTCAGGGTACCGGTGCCCGTCAGCGTGATGCTGGAGTCACCCTTCACCTCTATGCGGTAGTAAACGGGGCTTACGCAGCTGTTCGATTCAATCAGATCGGCTTGGTTGTGCACGATAGCAATGAACCTCGCCGGAACTGAACCGGTGCCCGTTACGCTGGCCTTAATGACCGTATCGTCCGAGCCGTTGTACTCGTGGCGGATGAATATGTCGCCGTGGTTCTCAACGGTGCTTCCGGGATTGTTGGCGAACGTGCCCACAGGCCAGATGTCCACGCATCCGCCGCTGAAGTGCGTGTCGCCGACGTCGTACGGCGCGACGGTGGCTATCGTTCCGTTGTTGTGGAGCACGCCGCATACGTTGAGGGAGCAATTGTTCGCAACGGTCAGGACCGCGCCGCTCGCGATGGTGAGCTGGACCCGGACTTCCACCTCTTCCGAAGCCTCTCCGTCCCAAACCCGATAACTCTCGACCCAGTACGTCTCGAAATCGTCCAGGTCCACAACTCCGGTCACAGTCACGTCCGCCATGATGTCCAGCCGGTTGT
>CAZMEF010000158.1:0-2211 GCA_964565305.1 uncultured Eubacteriales bacterium
ACCTTCAAGGAAATATCGGGAGACGATTTCGGCAGAGGCGCTTTCATACTCGAAAAGCCGGACGATGGCTGGGCGCTCGGCAACTACAAGGTGATCATCCGCGGGCATGGAGTCCAGGTAGTCTTGACATTCGGCATCCACGAGGGGGCTACCGTTTCCACTCCGCTCGTTTACGCCGAAGGCAAGTTCGCTCTGTCACCGACACCCGGCTGGTACTTCACCGGCTGGGAGTTTCACATGTCCGCCGTAGATGTCTCGATTGTGGGTGGTAGAAGGGGAACGCTTACCGGTACAACCGATGTGATTTGGGATTATAGCGAAGGAACTGGTGACAAAAACAACTTCTCTACAAAGGTCTGGCGAACCTGGGATGACGGAAAGGCGATCGCATCCGGGATGGCAGTGACCACATGGGAAGACCCGCCGACCTATATTGGGGGCGACGAGAAAGCCACCCTCAAGGTGAGCAGATCGGTCGAGTCCGAATGGGGAGTAGGCAAGTTCACCGCTTCCTTTGACTCGGCGACGCTCAAGCCGGGCGGCGCGACAGAAGCGCAGATCCAGTTCGTTAAGCCAGATGGGAACAACCTGGTGGGGGCTTTTGACGGAACACTGCAGATGCAGAAAGCCAGCAAAGGAACGCCCGGTGCCAAGAAGGCCATCATACTCCACTTTGCGGGCTACGGGTTCACGTACTACTACGAATGGAAAGAGTGACGAGACGGGAAGAGCGCGTTTGACCCTTATGGGATGCTTAAGCACAATGAAAAGAAGACTCCGGTTGTATGCGGCCTTGGCCTTTGCCGCATTACTAACCGGCTTCTTCAGTTTAATTTACCCTCGGGCGACTCGCAATTCTTCTATCGCAGTGGTCCTGGCCTTTGTGTTCGTCGTGGGGCTTGCTTCGGCCGCATTGTGGATACGCGAACGCAAGAAGCAGAAGTCCGTTCTGCTCGTCGCGGACGAGCCGATCCTCCGGATACACAGCGCCGTGGTTCATGAGATATCAGGCGGAACCGTCGAGCTGAAAGAGACTGACGGCGTTGAGATGGTAGTGTCATACTTCGGCATTCTCCTAGGCACGACGATCATCAAATTCAACCGGGACGGAATCTGGCTGAAAGCCGTTGAGGTCGGGGACGATTTTATCGCCCTTGACTATGGCACAAGGCATAAGACGTGGAAGGCGCGCCTTTTCCGCCCTCCGATGGGCCCGGAGGAACTCGAAGCGATGGTCAAACGTTTCGAGTATGAGACAGGAATTGTGCCTTTGTTCGTGACGGCCCCAAAAGACTAGGGTTCAGCAAGGGGTAGGCAGGCACTTCCGAATGGAGGAATTCTAGTGGAGCGGATATGCGAAAACTGTGGCGGCTCGCTATCAGAGGCCGCCCGGTTCTGCCCTAAGTGTGGCACAGAACAAATTAAGATTCCTGTTCAGGATACCAGATCTGTCTCTGCGAAACGGGCGAGTGCCGGCGGGCCGCCGAAGAAGAAAGGCGGCGCGGTCAGTGCAGTGGCGGCCCTGCTCATCTTGGTTGTTTTCTTTTCATGGATAGCCCCCAGGCTGCCGTGGCCCGAAAAACCGGCCGGAACAACAAGGCCGCCCACGCCGTCCCCGCCATCGGATCCGGTTGGGTATGCTTCCACCAGGCTCACAGAGGTCGTCATAACCGAAGCCGACCTAAACGTTCAAGGGACCACAGCCGTGATCTCGCGCGAACGGCCCGAAGCTACGGTGAACGGGGCGACTGTCGCTTTCGGGGCCTACAACGTCTTGGAAGAAGCGACTTTGACGGTGAAGAGGCTGGCGCCCAAAGTCGACGAAAAGAACGGTTTTGCCATCGAGCCGTACGACTTTTCGTTGGAAGATAGGTCGACGTTCATGTTGCCTGTCAAAGTGGAAATGTCGTATTATCCCGTTTTCGAGAACGACAGCTGGGAGGAGGGCAACATATTCGTCCAGTACTTCAATAGCTCGACCGGCGATTGGGAGCTAATGGTGAGCGAGGTTGACGCCGCAAAGAATACCGCGATCGTGTACACCGATCACTTCTGCACCTTCGCTGTGTTTCAGGATACCGAAGCCGAACGCATGGAAGGCGGAGGGCTCTCGCTATTCCGTTACGATGGGCCGAGGTACACAGGGCCGAGGAATACGGTTCACCCATCGGGGGTCGCGATCCGGGAGTACCTCGCCCACATCGACGATAG
>CAZMEF010000158.1:2221-4657 GCA_964565305.1 uncultured Eubacteriales bacterium
GTTCATCGACACGAAGACAGTCTCGGTGCAAGATGCTACATCGATCTGCCTTGGGGTAGACGTCCACTTGGCATCGGGCCCATCTCATTTTCTAGTGGACCCTACAACAAAGGCGGGGAAGGTAGCCCAGCTTCAACTGACGACGCTAGGTTCGATCGTGGCTCTTTCAAAGATCGCGTATCAGTGGCATCGAGGCGTCGCGACTGAAGACATATTGCTCGATAACGCGTTCAATCTTACAGAAATGGCTCTTACCGGGACTTCTCTTGCGTTAGGCGCTCCTGAACTGGCCACCGCCGCGGCAGCCGTGTGGACTGCAGGGTTCGTCTACGACGTCGGCACGTTCGGGTATGAGTGGATCACAGAGAACGAGAGCAGGTACGTGGCCTACAAGAAGTTCAGCGAATGGAGCCCCATCTACTACGTGCCGAACCTTGATACTTGCATGAACTACATGGATTATGTCGAGTTGGATCACAAGACAGGGGCCGGAAGCATTGCGCTGTACGGCGTTGAATCTGAGTGGGCCAAAGCCTTCAATCTCATACAAGAAAAACACAAGAATGACCCTAGGAAAATCACAGCAGCCCTCAAGGAGCTACTGGAGAGTTATCTAGGTGTTTTCTGGAACACAGACGGCTCCATCATCTTAGACTTCCTTAAGCAGCAGCCAGCTGGGCTTTTCGGCGGATCAACCATGGCCGACGGCTGGGTGTGGCCGACCGTAGAAGAGGAAGCGCAATACAAAGCCGCCTATCGCCAGCGGATGAAGGAGTTCCTCAGACCGGTCATGAAGGCCATGGCTCATAAGATGTTGCTCGAGCTAGAAAAGCATTTGGTCAAAGCAGTTTGTGACGCGGAGCCTGTGCTCAACAATGAGTTGGAGTTCGAGATCAGGGACAAGAACCTGCAAGAGGGCCAATTCTTCTTGTCGTCGCCCTTCGCTTCGATGCATATCACGCTAGAGCCTCTTGAACAGCAAGCGACGCCCCGAGAGTGGATCTGTGCCGAACGGCAGGAAAAGTCCAACACTGTCTTCTGCTGTACAGTCTATAATTACCTCAAAGCAGGTTCACCGCGCCAGATGGCCTTTTGGGAACCTGGAAGCGGAGGCATGATGACTCTTGCCACGATAATTGGCTTTGAGGTTTCAGATCCCAAGACGACTGTCGTCGTGGGCGACGATGCCGAGATCGGGCCCGGTATATACGCCGGAAGCGGCAGCGGAAAGACTGTTCTTGGGGAGACCTTCGGGGACTTGCTGTACCCGTCGATCAGGATCGCCAGGACTGACCAAGGATTGCTCATAGGACCGTGCCTTGAGGATGGCAGTTACGATCCCAACTGGCAGGTCGGTTGCGTTCCCAAGCCGGGCACTGACGGTTGGGTCACGGGAACGAGGAGAGTGGAGGACGGGAAGAGCGCCATGACCTTGGTAGTCGACGCTTACGCCTTTGGCACAGGTGCCAGGCAGCGGGTCACGGTCATGATCTCTCAAACGTTGCACCAGTATGCGCTGACGACCAACTACTCTTGGGATGTGGAACTCAAAGGTGCACTTGCAGGCGAATCTATTACAGGCCAGGCCTCGATCAGGAGTCTGAGAACGAAGATTCAGTAGGGACGCGACTTCAGCGGACAACGGTGCGGCGTGGGATGGCGAACGGAGGTAACGGCATGAAAGAACTCACATGGGTGGCAGAAGTCAGCGACGCAGGACACAAACCAGTCATCGTGGCAGAATACGTGTTGAATCACCTTGGGGTGTTTGTTAAGCGAGAAAGGCGCGTGCCCCAAAGAGACCCTTTGCAGAAACTGACGGGCTTCCGCATAGGATACAAGGCCATTCCCGGCACCGACTATCGGGCGGCCCCCCTCGACCGAAACGCGATTTTGTGGCAGAAAGTCACTTCCGCAGAAGAGTTGTCGCCTGAAAGTATACGGATTCGGGGTAACCAAAAAGATGAGATCACACTTGTTTTCGGCGCCTCAATGCGTCCACTGGTACAAGAACACATCGTGGCGATGCAAAAGGCTCACCCGTTGAACAAAGACGCCGACTTCGATGCCGCCTCGTGGCTTTGCTGGAGAGATGACGCCGAATGGGGCGATCCCTACGCATCCCTTACGGAGATGATCGACGAGGAACTGAACACCGAGCGGTTTCTTGAACCTGAAGTGGTCGAGGAGACAGTGATCCTGACCGCGCCGGACTCGTCTCCAAGGCTTCAGATGACGGCGGCGCCACCACCACCTAACTTTTGTGAAAAATGCGGGGCCAAGCTATATCCAGACAGCCGGTTTTGTGAGAACTGTGGCGCGAAGGTGATTGCTCCGGGCTAGCATTCTCTACTGCCGAGGACCCCGACGGCAACTGGATATCAGACGCGTACGAGTAAGATGTTCGTGGGGGTTTGAGGGAGAAAAGAAGGCGAG
>CAZMEF010000159.1:0-4656 GCA_964565305.1 uncultured Eubacteriales bacterium
ACGATTACCTGAAGGTTCTCATAGAAAAAGGGTACAGCGTGGCCATCTGTGACCAACTGGAAGACCCTTCGGCGGCAAAAGGCCTGGTGAAAAGGGACATCACCCGCGTGGTCACGCCCGGCACCTATTGGGAGGGCGCCGACGCGGGGTCTTCCTGTTACATCGCCGGGTGCGTCTTGAGTAAGGGTGACGAAGCGGGACTGGCGCTTTGCGACCTGTCCACCGGGGACGTTCTTATCAGCGATCTTTCCGGGGAACCCGGAGCCGTCACGAGGACTTCTGCCGGCGGAGCGCCGGGACAAATATCTCCCGAAGCGCGACTCATGGAAGAGCTGTCGCGCTTCGCGCCGAGAGAATGCGTCATACCCGGTGGCAAGGACCAGACACGTCTCCTACAGTCTATCCAGAGATATTTGCCGGGTACGCCCGTTACAACACATTTGGAGGCCTCTTTTTCGTTGCCCGGAAATGGGACGAGCCCCATCGATCTTCTGTGGGGCGAGGGCACGGAAGCGGCGCTTCTCGACAAAACCTCGCCGGGATGCGTCCAGGCCCTGGCGGGCCTCCTGGATTACATACGAACCACCCAAATGGTCTCCCTGGAACACCTCAAGAAGCCTTCGCTGTATCTCGAAGAGGGATTCTTGGAGATCGACCGCTCCACACGTAGAAACCTGGAACTGACCCGGCGTCTTCAGGGCGAAACGTACGGCTCCCTATACTGGGCCTTGAACCGGACCCTTACGCCCATGGGCGGAAGGCTTCTTCGCGAGTGGATCGAGCGTCCACTCAAGGATGCGGCAAAGATCGACGAGAGGCTCGACGCCGTAGAAGACATCTTTTTAGACGCGGCACTGCGTCTCCGGACGAGAGAACGTTTGGGGAAGATCAAGGACCTGGAAAGGCTGGTTGCCAAGATCGCTTACAAGTCGTGCAATCCCAGGGACCTGGTGAACCTCGCCTCTTCCTTGGAGGCCGTTCCGGATATCGGCGACATGCTCAAATCCCGGCCTTCGAGGCTTCTGGCTTCCCTCGGGTCTTCGCTCGATGGCGTACCCGACGCCGTGTCCGAAATAAGAAGGACGCTGATCGACGAACCGCCTGTTTCCCCGACAGAGGGAGGGCTGGTTCGCGAAGGGTTCAGCGATGAAGTCGATGAGCTGCGCGCTCTTTCGGACGGGGGCAAGCAGTGGATCCTCGACTTCGAAGCCAAAGAACGGGAAAGAAGCGGAATCAAGACCCTCAAAGTCAGCTACAACAGGGTGTTCGGTTACTTCCTCGAGGTCACCAAGTCATACCTTCATCTGGTCCCGGATGATTACGCGCGAAAGCAGACGCTCGCCTCGGCGGAACGATTCGTCACGCCTGAGCTGCGCGAAAGGGAAGTCGCGATCCTGGGGGCGGAAGAGCGGCTTAACAAAGAGGAGTACCGCATCTTCTGCGAGCTTCGCGACTCACTCGGCGCGCACATCAAAAGCATCCAAGAAACTGCGCGTCTCATAGCGCAAATTGACGTTCTTTGCGGCTTTGCCGAATCTGCCCGCGACCACGACTACGTCAAACCCCGGTTAGGCGAGGACGGTCCAACAAGCTTCACGTCAGGCAGGCATCCTGTGTTGGAACGGGTGTTGCCCCTTGGGACTTTTGTCCCAAACGACATGGTCCTAGATGCCGAGCGGCGGATCATGGTCATCACGGGGCCCAACATGGGGGGCAAGTCGACATATTGCCGGCAGGCCGCCATCATCGTCATCATGGCGCAGATGGGGAGTTTCGTGCCGTGCAAAGAAGCTTGTGTCCGGGTCGTGGACAAGGTTTACGCGCGGGTGGGGGCTTACGACGACATCGTGCTCGGTCAATCCACGTTTATGGTCGAGATGGCGGAGGTATCGCGCATCCTGAGGGGCGCCACAAAGCGAAGCCTCGTGATTCTCGACGAGATAGGGAGGGGCACGAGCACTTTCGACGGGTTGGCCGTCGCTTGGGCCGTCTTGGAGCACCTGGCGGACGAAAAAACGGGCGGAGCCATGGCTCTGGTCGCCACGCACTACAGGGAGTTGACTCTTCTGTCGGACCTCAAACCGGGCGTGTCCAACCATCACGTCGCCGTGAAGAAATCAGGGGAAGAGATAGTCTTCCTCCGGAAAATGGAACGGGGAGTGGCGGAAGGAAGCTTCGGCATCGAGGTGGCGGCGATGGCAGGGCTCCCGCGAGAGGTCGTAGCGAGGTCCAAGGAGATACTGGTGGGCCTTGAGTCGGAGGCGAGAAGCAGGGCTAGGTGGAAGACAGGCATACTCGGTCAGGTGGCGTCGCGGTCGGTGGGAACTGCGTTCGAGCCCGTGCCCGGGCAGGAATCGCTTTTCGGGCCCGCTCCTTCGCGGATCCCCTCCGAGCCCTCCGAAGATGAGCTCGCCGCAATAGAGCTGTTGAAAGTAATCGATGACCTTGACGTAGACGGCATCACGCCTCTTCAGGCTCTAAACAAGCTTTCCGACATCAAAGCGCGCTTTCAACGCCGGAAGGAGTAGATTTTCATGGCTAGGATCGTACGGCTGGACCCGGTGATCTCGAGCCAGATCGCGGCGGGAGAGGTCATCGAGAGGCCCGCTTCTGTCGTGAAAGAACTAGTGGAAAACTCCCTGGACGCGGGGGCGACGAGCGTAACCGTCGAGTTCGAGGAGTCGGGGCTGGACGTCATCAGGGTCATTGACAACGGATCGGGCATGAGCAGGGAGGACGCGGAGCTGGCGGTCGAGCGGTTCGCCACGTCCAAGCTCAACTCGATAGACGACCTTCACGGCATAGGGACGCTCGGGTTCAGAGGAGAAGCTTTGCCGTCCATCGCGTCTGTCTCAAACCTTACCCTGGAGACCAAGGAGACCGGGGCGGGCTACGGCGCAGAGGTTAGGGTCGCGGGCGGCGAGGTCGTGGGAGTATCCGAAAAGGGGTTGCCCGTGGGCACGACAGTTACTGTGAGGAATCTTTTCTTCAACACCCCCGCCAGGCTTCAGTTCATGAAATCAAAAACTAAGGAGCGCCAAGCCGTGATAGAGGTCGTGGAGAGGCTGGCCCTTTCTTGGCCCGACAGGAGGTTTCTCGTCCGTTCCGGCGGTAAAAATGTCCTTATCACATCGGGGCAGGGTCTGAGAAACGCCATCGCCGACCTTTACGGGCCCGACGCCCTTTCTTCCATGATTCCCGTGGCACCGGTGGAAAACGCCCGGGACGACCGGGAGTCGGTGGAGGTCAAAGGCATGGTGGGCCTTCCCGGACTTTACAGGAGGACCAGGGACAGGCAGGTCTTCTCGGTCAACTCACGACCTGTAAAAAGCCCGCTCCTCTCTTGGGCACTTGATGAAGCCTATCGCGGTCTCCTGCCACCCAAGAGTTACCCTGTTGCCATCTTGAACATCAGCCCGGGAGACGACGTGGACGTGAACGTTCATCCGGCCAAGGCGGAAGTTCGGTTCAAGAACGAAGGCGCTGTGAGAAGCGCGGTTATCGCGGCTGTAAGCAGGGCGCTCGTCCGGAGCGGCTTGTCAACATTGGACTCCGACAGAAAGATGGACGATCGGGATGTCGCCGGCCAAGCTCCGGCGCGGGCAGGCGCCCCCTCCTGGTCGTCGGCCAATGATTACGACACGTCGCACAGGTACGTCCGTGATGGTCCGGCTTGGGGCGGCTTCACACAGAGCGTCATAGGCGACACTATGCCTGTTCAGGGGCCCGACGCGCCGCCGGGGTCCGAGCTACCGGGAGGCTGGCGCTATCTGGGATCCATAAAAGATACATACCTGGTGGCCGCCACGCCCGACTCCCTGATCGCGGTCGACAAGCACGCGCTCATGGAAAGCCTGATCTTCGGCGAACTCATGGAAAAGCGCAGCGGCGGCCAAGAACTGCTCATGGCGGAAGTGCTGAGACTTTCTCCCAAGGAAGCGGCGGTCTATGAGGAAAGCGAGGCGGCTCTTTCCGCCACCGGTTTCGGCTCGAAACTGGTGGGAGAGTATACGGTGATGGTGACGAAAGTGCCCTTGATCCTGGGCAAACCGGTGGACCCCAAGGCCATCAGAGAGGTGCTAATGTCTCTATCATCGGATCCCTCAAACAGGGCCTCCCCCGAACGCCTCTTGGAAGCGTCCCGGATATCGCTTGCCGCTTGCCACGCGTCGGTGCGGGCGCGGGAACCTCTTGCCGCAAAGGAAGCGGAGTCGCTGCTATTGCGCCTTTATGGCACGCCTTCGGCATCTGTATGCCCACACGGCAGGCCGACCGTATGGGAATTGCCGTTCTCATCGCTGAACGACTTCTTTGGCAGAACTTCCCACAGTCGGATGTTGCGGATATAATCTAGGTGTCTTGTCAGCTGTAAAGGACAGGCAAGTAAAGGTGAGGGTCCGGCAAGTTGGAACGTCTCGAGCGTCTTCTGGTTATCGCGGGGCCGACGGCATCAGGAAAATCCAGGTTGGCTATGGATCTGGCGGAGAAGATTCCGCTTGAGATCATATCCGCGGACTCCATGCAGGTCTACCGTTATATGGACATCGGCACGGACAAACCGTCGCAGGAAGACAGAGCCCTGGTAAGGCACCACCTGATTGACATTAAGGACCCCTCGGAGCAGTGGAGCGTAGAAGAGTTCCAGCGCGAGGCCGC
>CAZMEF010000160.1:0-4544 GCA_964565305.1 uncultured Eubacteriales bacterium
GGTTCCCTCCCGTCCAGCCTATGCGGGAGGGGTCAAAGCTGGGCACTGCTGTTAGGAAACCGGGGCCCTCGAATCCGGGAGACGCCAAGTGTAGATCACGGCGGCCGACTCCAAGACTGAAACGACGACGAAGAGCGTCAGAAAGTTCGTGGCCCCAAGAAGCCACCCCCCGACGATGGTAAGCAGCGAGATGGGCGCCCCGATCGTGTTGAAGAGACCGACAAGGGTTGCTCTGTTGCTTTCAGCCGATATGTCCAGGATATAGTTGTTGTACCCGATCCATGTCCCGCCGAAGACGCCGCCGATGCAGAAATACAAAATGAAGTAGAAGAGGTAAGCGAGAGCAGGCGCACCTGAAAAGTGCATCCAACGCGCCAGTAGGGCCGAGAACGCCGTTCCCGCTGCCAAAAGCGAGACTACCCTAACAACCCACCTGGACCCGTGGACGTCCCCGAGATAGCCCCATACAGGGCCAAGAACTACCGTCCCAACCATTTGCGCGGATACGAAAAGCCCAACGACGCTCACCGGAAAGCGCAGATCGGTTTGCGCGTGAATGGCGAAAAAGGGCAAACAAAGGTAGAAAGAGCCGGTGAGGAATCGGGACGCCATCAAGGAGCGAAACCTGGGGTTTTCCGCCCAGGCAGAAGGTAGTTTCTTCATGTACGCTCCCAGCGAGTGGGTAACTTCGGGCACAGCCCCGCCCGGATCGATGATGAAGTGCATTGAAACCAGCGATAGA
Source organism: uncultured Eubacteriales bacterium (assembly GCA_964565305.1). GTDB lineage: Bacteria > Bacillota > Sulfobacillia > Fermentithermobacillales > Fermentithermobacillaceae > DULO01. The sequence continues at coordinate 743 of CAZMEF010000160.1, forward strand.
GTGAAGAAGAAAGCGCCCAACATCATCACCGTGAAGTAGTTGACGGGATAGTTGGCTTCATCGCAAAGCAAGGCCCTGATCAGGAAGCCTGCCGCGAACGCGCCGATCCCCCCCGCCGCCTGCATCGTGCCGAACAGGCGGTTCCTACGGTCCGAGGGAATGGTCCTAGCGACGATGTCCATCCATGGCAGGCCACCGCACCCGTCGGCGAACGCCAGCACGATCAAACACGCGAAGAAGGACGCCAGAGCGAGCGAAGGCCTGGTCTTCGCGACTAGCGCCGATGCGGCCATGCCAAAACCGGCGATGCGCATGGCGTAGCTCGCTTTCATCATAAAGGGTTTCTTGAACTGCCGGTTCTCGATGATCCCGGCTACGAACATCTGGGGCATGAGGAAGCCGAACGTGCGGATCGAACTTACAAGGCCGATCAGGAGCGGAGAACTCGTCAGCGTGCTCACGAAAGTCGGCAGGATGGTGTTACCTTCCAAGAACGCCTGCCCGATGCTGAAATTGCTCCCGTCCCCTATAAGTGCCCACTTGTTATGGATAGCTATCTTTTCCTTTGTCGTAGCGGAGAGATCCGGCGGGCCAGCCGCACTTTCGCCGCGAGGCAAAGGCTTGCGTTCCACAGCCACAGTATGACCTCCGAACCCTATTTGCTCGAAAACGCTCTCGAAATGGCTCGCGTCAGCGCGTCCCAGATAACGCGAAACACGCTGCCCTTGGCGACGTCCGACCCCGCAAGCAAGTCGGCCCGGCCTATTTCGACGCTATCGACGGAGAAGACGATCTCCCCCACCTTAGTGCCGCTCGTCAAAGGCGCTTCCAGGTCATCTCGCAGCGTTACCTCTTGGGTCACGGAGTTTTCCTGCCCGCGTTCGACCGTGGCGCCCAGATCGTAGGGAGCGACGGCATCGACGAACTTGTCTTTCCCCTTCCAAGCCCTCACTTGCCCAAGTACCGTGCCCTTGGTCGCCTTCGACACATAGGTGTAGTTGGCGAATGTCCAGTCGAGCATAGATGTCACAAGCGCCGTCCTCTCGCGCTCTCCGGCGTCCATCGACATTCCGCGGGCCGACCCCATGATGGTCAAGAGCACGTCCAACCCGTCACGCTCGCAAAGCACAACCGTGTTGAACCCCGCAAGCGTCGTGAATCCGGTCTTTAGCCCGTACGTTCCGGGATAGGACCAAAGTAGCCTGTTGCGGTTGAACTGCGGCGCTTTTTGCGTTTCTCCCGGCGCCGTATACGTGAATTCCTTCAAGCCGTGGTAGGGCAGCGCGTCGGGGTGCATCAACGCGTAGGACGTTACAAGTTTTGCCAGGTCTGAGGCGGAAGTGCGGTTGTCATCAGAAAGCCCGTGAGGGTCGACGAAATGGGTCGCGGTAAGGCCAAGAGAAATGGCCTTCTCGTTCATCCTGTTCACGAACGCCGTCACGCTCCCGGCGACATGTTCCGCCAGAGCAACGCACGCGTCGTTTCCGGACATGACGGTGACGCCCTTGACCAGGTCCTCAAGTTTCACTTCTGAACCCACGAGGATGAACATCTTTGACCCGCCGGTGGACCACGCCAGTTCCGAAACCTTCACCATGTCGTCCAAACCCGCCGAACCCGCTTTGATGGCGTCGAAAAGGACGTACATGGACATGATCTTTGTCAGACTTGCCGGGATGAGAGCCTGGTCCGGGTTCTTGGACATCAGCACCCTGCCTGTCTTGAAGTCGGTGACGAGATAGCCGTCGGCCTTGATGTCAGGCGGGTCAGGCGCCGCCACTGCTACGGATGGAACAGCTGAAACAGCACTGAAAAGGATCCCGATAACGAGCAGAGAAAGAAGCATTGAACGGCATGAGGACTTGGCGTGTCCGATTCGTGACATTAGTCCGACCTCCGAGAGCTGAGTCATGTTATTCGGCATCAAGCCAAAGGCTTGTGGGGTGATCTTAACGTACATCATCTCGGCGTGCCTGTGCAACTTTGCCTGCCGTTACGACGGTGACAAAAAAGGGCATCCTGAACTGGAATCTTTTGCGAGGCGCGGCCTAGCCGTGCCCGTCTGTCCGGAAGTGTTGGGCGGTCTTTTGATTCCTCGTCCGAAGGCGGAGATTACTAGGGACCTCGTGCTCACCGAAACCGGCCGCGACGTTACGCGAGAATACGTAGCGGGAGCGTATCGTTCCCTCTACATAGGTTTGCAGGCCGGCTGCGATGCCGCCATTTTGAAGGCGCGAAGTCCCTCGTGTGGGCTCGGAAGAATATACGACGGTACGTTCTCGAGCAAGCTCATCCCGGGCGATGGCATATTCGCCCGGCTTCTTCTAGATTACGGTTTCCGCGTGTTCACTGAGGAAACGTTCTGTGATGGTCGGGCGGCCCGTCCAAACCCTCCTCCGGTTCCGGACGAATCAGAGGAGCCGCTTCCGCCGGATTCACATGCACCATACAGTGTTTGACCTTAGGGAAGTGCTCCTCGAGGGCGTCGTGCACCCTATGCGCCACTTCGTGCGCCTCGCCAAGCGTAGCCTCTCTATCTGTGCTGATCTCGACATCCACGTAGATCCTATCCCCGAATAACCTTGTTCGAATGCTATCGACGCCCTGTACCCGCTCTTGTGACAGGGCGAGCGCCCGAAGAGCGTCGACCACCGAATCGTCGCAGGATCTATCCGTCATTCTGCCGATGGCATCGGTGAAAATGCGAAGTGCCGTCCTAATGATCAACACGCTCGTAAGAGCCCCCGCCAGAGGGTCGAGTATCGGAAAGCCCATCCTCGCCCCCACGATGCCTACAAGAGTGCCCACCGTGGAAATGGCATCGGATCTGTGGTGACACGCCTCCGCCATCAGGACGCTCGAATCCGCCCTTAGCGCTCCCGCTCGCACGTACCAGTACATAGACTCCTTGATGACTATGGTGAGGATCGCCGTGACCAACGCGAGAAAGCCCGGAGGGGCGAGGTTGCTTTCTCGGGCGTAGAGAACCTTTGTAATGCCGGTCCAGCCAATACCCACTCCAGTAGCCAGGATGATGATGGATACGATAATGGCCGCCACCGATTCGAAACGCTCGTGTCCGTAAGGGTGTTCCTTGTCCGGCTCTTTGCTCGCCATTCTGACGCCCATGATGACGATAACGGTGCCGAAAACGTCCGAAAAGGATTCCGCCGCGTCCGATATCATCGCCGTAGAAGCTGCTAGCACCCCTGCGATAAGTTTGAAGATAGAGAGCACCACGTTACCGGTTATGGTTCGCAGTGACACTTCTATTGAAGTAGCCTGTCTTTTGGCGTTCACCAAATCACTCGCTTCCAGCCAGAAAAAAACCTGCGGAACATAGTACTGTCCCGCAGGTGTATCATGTTCACATCCTGCTTCCGCTATCGCGGCCCGGCCCCTCAAGAAACCGGATGGTGCCGAAGGCGGGATTTGAACCCGCACAAGCGTTAGCTCACGGCGCCCTGAACACCGCGTGTCTGCCATTTCCACCACTTCGGCACTGCTTGAACAGTTTAGCACGGGAAATGGTCATGTTTCAAGGGCTTTTGGAAGGCGCGAGTCTGGAGTGCGACAAGCGTGCGGCCACCGTTCTGGCAGGTGACTTTGGCGGGCCCGGCGGACTCCTCCGGCGAGGTTTTGCGACCGGAACACCCACACGCCCACCCACGCGCCCTTGTCACCGCGCTTTTATGCTAAGTACCGTTTGGTGATACTTAGTTTGGTCGACCCTATCAAATTCTGATAGATAAAACGGATCTAAGTACCGAAATGCGATAGTTGCCAAGTGGCAACATCCAAG
>CAZMEF010000161.1:0-4516 GCA_964565305.1 uncultured Eubacteriales bacterium
GATCGGGGCGCTCCAAAGCCAGCTCTATCGTCGCCTTCAAATAGCCTTTCGGATCGCCCACATCGTACCTGACTCCTTCGAACTCATATCCTATGATCTCGCCTTTTCGCGCAAGATGTCGCAATGCGTCAGTGATCTGTATCTCTCCGCCTACGCCGGGCTTCACCGCGTCAAGGATCGGAAAGATAGCGGACGGCAGTATGTAACGTCCGATGACGGCCAGATCCGAGGGAGCTTCCCCGACGCCCGGTTTTTCCACAAGGTCCCGAACATCCCAAATTCGGTTTCCGAGATCGCGCCCGTCCACTATGCCGTATGACGAAACCTTATCCCGGGGCACCCGACGGACCGCCACCACCGCTTTTCCCGTCTTCTCGTGCGCGGCCATCATCTGGGCGAGGCACGGCACGTCGGAGGCAACGATGTCGTCCCCTAGGAGCACCGCAAAGTAGTCCGACGCGGCCACGTGCTGCCGGGCGCATGATATGGCATGGCCCAGGCCTAGCGGATTCTTCTGACGGACGTAATGTATCTGGCACATGCACGCTATGTTTTCGATCAACGACAGAAGGTCCTGTTTGCCCCTATCTTTGAGGTGGTGCTCGAGCTCGGACGAGTGATCAAAATAGTCCTCGAGAGCGCTCTTGCCCCGGCCCGTTATGAAAAGGAAGTCATCAATCCCGGATTTGATAGCTTCTTCCATGGCATACTGAATGGTCGGCTTGTCGACCAGGGGCAGCATCTCTTTTGGCTGGGCCTTGGTTGCGGGAAGAAACCGGGTTCCCAATCCCGCCACAGGGAACACCGCTTTTGTGACCGGCATGGTTCTTGGCTCCTTTCGGCGCTTGTCGCTTCCATTGTAACCCGTTTCGCCCTCAGGTGGAAAAGTTGCCTTCCTCCATAGCGATCGTAGATAATGACGATACCTGCCAAGGAGGTGCCCCGGTGCGCATTGTGATGGTCAGCGATAGTTACTACCCTTACGTTTCCGGCGTCACCCGCGCGGTTGCCACGTTGAGGAACACCCTCGCGGGGATGGGTCATGAGGCTCTTGTGTTTTGCCCCGCCTACCCTGGAGCGGAGCCAGAGGAAGGGGTCGTGCGCTTCCCTTCTATTCTAGCTCCAACAAACTCCACCTTCTACGTGGCTCTGCCCAGCCCCCTCCGGTTCCTGAGAGAGATCTTGAGGGCGGACCCGGACGCGATCCACGTCCACTCACCCTTTAACCTCAGCCTGACAGGGCTTCGTACAGGGAGAAGACTGGGCATCCCCGTGGTCATGACCTACCACACCATGTACAACATGTACGCCCATTACGTGCCGATCTTCGGCCGTGGGGTGTCCGAATATGTTGAAACCATAGCGTTCGCGACTGCGCGGAAAGCCGACGCCCTCGTAACCCCTTCTCCTACAATGGCAAGGTACCTGAGGGAGGGAGGCGCTTCCCATAGCCCTATTCCTATCCCCAACGGCATACCGGTCTCTGAGTTTCAGGGCGGAGACACGTGTTTTCTAAGGGACCACTACGGGGTTCCCGAGGGACCTGTCGTCCTCACCAGCGGACGGCTTGTGCTGGAGAAGAACCTTTCGACCCTCCTACGCGCCTTCGCCAAGGTTTCTGCGGCGACAAGCGCCAGCTTGGTCCTGGTGGGCGACGGCCCGCGGCGAAAGGCCCTTGAAGAAGAAGCGCGCTCGCTCGGAATAGCGGACCGGACGTTTTTCTTAGGCACCGTTGCGCCCGACAAAATGCCGAGCGTGTACGCGGGAGGAAGCATTTTCATGTTCACTTCCCTTACAGACACGCAAGGGTTAGTCCTGGTCGAAGCGAAGGCGGCGGGATTGCCGTCTGTTGCCGTAGGGGCGCTCGGAGTCAAAGACATGGTTGAAGATGGCGAAGACGGGTACCTCTGCGAGAACAACCCCGATCAGGTCGCTGAAAGGGCCATTGATTTGTTAAGCGATCCGGCAAAACTCGCGGCCATGTCTTGCAACGCCAGAAGAAACGCGCAGGCCTTTTCCAGAGAGGCCAGCGCCGCCCGGCTTGTGGCTATCTACGAATCCTTGATTTCACGAGGGAAACCGCGGTACTAGACAAGAGTGCCGGTTATGCGGGCCGCTCGACGCGTCCTTTTCTCGCGAGGGCCTCGATGTAAAGCTCTGTGTAAAGGGCCGCCTGCCTATTCCATGAAAAATCCATCTCCATCGCCTCTTGAACCAATCGACGCCATAGTTCGTCGTCTTCGTGCAACTTGAGCCCTTTTGTCACGGCGGCAGCCAATGTCTTTGGCGAGTAGTCAGCGAAGACGAATCCGTTGCCGCTGCCTGTGGCGGAGTCGTAATCCATCACAGTATCCGCGAGACCCCCCGTTTTCCTGGCCACCGGCAAGCACCCGTACCGCATGGCGATAAGCTGCCCTAAGCCGCACGGTTCGAACCTGGAAGGCATCAGGAAAAGGTCTGACGCGGCGTATATCTTTTGGGCCAACACCCCGTTGAAACCGATCACGACGCTGACTTGGTCCGGGTAGGATTTGGCCAAGCCCGCAAACGCTTCTTCGAAGTATTTGTCTCCGGTCCCGAGCATAACAAATTGGGAATCCTCCGACAGGATGTCGGGCATGGCGGAAAGCAGTATGTCCAGGCCCTTCTGGTCCACGAGGCGAGACACGATGCCCAAAAGAGGGGCATCGGTGACCGGCAGGCCAAGTTCCCTTTGCAGAGCGTGTTTGTTCTCCCTTTTCCTTTCGAGCTCCCTAGAATCGAATGTCGAAAAGATCCGCGGGTCAGTTCTGGGGTTGAATTCGTGATAGTTGATGCCGTTCACGATCCCGTAGAGGTCCTTGGAACGTTTTCTGAGGATCCCGTCAAGCCCTTCGCCGAACTCAGGCGTCTGAATTTCTTTGGCGTAAGTCTCTGAAACCGTGCTTACGACGTCCGAGTAGACGATGCCCGCCTTCATGAAGCTTACATCTCCGTAGAACTCCAAGCCTTCGGGGACAAAGTGTCTCTGGTCGATGCCCAACGTCGAAAGGATATCCCGCGGATACCTGCCCTGATACCGCAAATTGTGGATGGTGAAGCACGAAGCGACGCCTTTCCAAAAGTCGTTTTCCCCGGCCCGCTCCGAGATCAGGAGCGGTATCAACCCAGCCTGGTGGTCGTTGCAGTGTACGACGTCGGGGCGAAACCCCAGCGCCTCACAGGCCGATACGCAGGCCTTGTCAAAAAAGCCGAACCGCTCTCCCTCATCCGCGAACATGTAGTAGCGCTCCCGGTCGAAGTACTGGTAGTTGTCCAGGAAATAAACGGGCACCCGGCGGACCCCGTCTTCGCTCTTGGCCTCTATGTAGCCTAGTCTGACCACGCATGTCTCTTTTCGGGCGCCGATGGTTACCGGGAAATCGCACAATGTGGAGCAAGCTTGGATATCACGGTACTTTGGCATCATGACCCTCACGTCGTTCCCCTGAAGCGCAAGCGCTTTCGGCAACGAGCCCGCCACATCGGCCAAGCCGCCCGTCTTGGCAAAAGGCGCGACTTCAGATGAGACCAGGAGCACGTTCAGCCCAGTGTCAAGCATCGCGCGTCATCCTCACTTGTTATGGTTTAGGGAACCGAGCAGTTCCGCAACTGATTCCGGCGGAGTCGGATTTATGTGGACTCCGGTGCCCATCTCGAGTCCGGCCGCCATGGTGAGCCGCGGCATGACGTGAATGTGCCAGTGAAAGGGCTGTCCGGTCGGGCTCCTTCCCGGCATGGGAGCGCTATGCAGAACGAGGTTGTAGGGGAGCGACGAGAACGCATCCTCGTAACTTGCGAACAACGCTCCCATCGATTCAGCCAGCGCGGCAAGTTCTCCATCCGACGCCGTCAGAAAACTTGAGGAGTGCTTTCTCGGAACGATAACGGTTTCGAACGAATGAGTTGAAGCGAAAGGACAAATTACCACGTAGTTTTCGTTTTTAGACACCACTCGCAAACCCTTCTCGATCTCGCGCTCCACAAGGTCACAAAGAAGGCAGCGTCTGGTGGCGGATTCGTACTGAAGAAATCTGGCCGCTTCCATCGAGGGCCTGGGCGGCATGACGGGCAAAGCCATGATCTGAAAGTGAGGGTGCGAGAGAGAGGCGCCCGCCCCGGCGCCGAAGTTCCTGAAGACCTGGACGTACTTCACTTCTTGTTGTTCGTAAAGCATTTGAACCCGCATCCTTATGGTGACGAGCACCTCTGTCAAATGCTCTTTGGTATATGAGCCGAGATTCAGATCGTGGCGTTCGGACTCGATCACGACCTCGTGAGATCCTATCGCGGGGACCTCCCAATACATAGATGAGTTACTGATATGCGGCAAGGCGGAAGAACCCGATTTCAGCCCTTCCAACTCTCCGGCCGGCGATTTTCCTGCCGGCGACAGCGCGGGAAACTTGTTGGGAACTACTCTCACGACCCAACCCTTGCCGTCCGGTTCGCCCCCGTCCCGGATAGCGTAGATCTCAGGAGGTGTGAGTTTTTCGTT
>CAZMEF010000162.1:0-4455 GCA_964565305.1 uncultured Eubacteriales bacterium
TTTTTCAGTAAATAATCAAAAACAAGCTCCGGTTCTTTGACCGATAATATTTTAAGCATCCATCCATATCCCTTGCGAACTAAATCATGATCGTCCTTCATAAGGATATCTGCCACCTGTAACGGGTTAGTTTCCGTATATTTAACATGCCATATAGAGGGAATCAGCACAATAGCTGATGCTCGGCGCATCCAAAACTCATCCCGTTGTGCCCACAAAACAGTTTTCTTAGATAGTTCGGTATTTTGACAGATTAACTCTCCGAATGCATGTGTACAGAAATCGTCGCAATCGCCCCATCCGCGAACATATCGCTCAAGCCAGCTTTCAAAAATGTTGAATGTCGTTTCGTCATACTGCTTTCTCATGCGATAGTCTTACTTTCTTCATAAGTCACGTAACCGCTTGGTTATATCACTGGCGCTGTATAAAACATTTGTAACGATTACTCGCTCTTCTCTGATATTGAAAAAGACGGAATAATTATCGATAAGTAACTGCCTGAGCCCTAACGCCCTGTCCACTTCTGTTTCCATTAGCTTCACACGTTCCGGAAACTTATCAAGGGTTTCAATGGCGTCAGCAATCCTGTTATATTGATTCATGGCAGTTTCCGCCGCTTGTAGCTGATGCGCGATGTAATTATAAATTTCCTCCATATCGAAAAGCGCGCTGTCGGTTATCTGAACCTCATATTGCTTCATGCGTGCGTCTTACGAAATTTCTTAAAGGCAGCAGTCGCATCCTGCACTTTACCTTTTTCGATATCGTTATATCCTTCCTTTAACTTCGCACGGATTTCGTCCGACGTCATCAAATCAGCATTTATGGAAGCAGGTGCTTTCGGCAACATTATGTCAAAAGGTATTCCACCAGTCATGGAAATTTGCTTCAGATAAATATCTATCGCTGTGGACATAGGTATGCCAAGCTGGGAAAGGACTTCCTCCGCCCTTCTTTTGACGTCAGGATTGACCCTTAAATTTAAAGTCATTGTTTTTTCCATTTCAATCATCACCTTCCAATAACATTGTAACGCAATTGTCGTTACGATTCAACGATTGCTCCACCATAGGCACCTCCTATCAACCTTGTTTATTCGCCAAATACAATCCAGCATTTATATTTCCGCCCTTCTTAACCTCGGATTCCGTCCCAAAATAAAAATCACCACGTAAAAAGGGTATTATCCCTCAAAATTATCAAGAGATAATACCCTTATTTCATTTTGCCTTTAGTCCCTCAAACCCTTGGTACATAAGGTTTTCCCTACTTCTGTCCCAGCCCGGCTCCGTGAGATGAACCCTACTGCTTGATCACAGCGTGAGCTGCCGCGAGTCGGGCGACGGGAACCCTAAAGGGCGAGCACGAGACGTAGTCGAGCCCGACTTCGTGGCAGAACTCCACTGATTCGGGATCGCCGCCGTGCTCTCCACAGATGCCAATGACCAGTTCAGGCCTCTGTTTGCGTCCGAGCTGTACCCCCATCCTCATGAGTTGGCCTACGCCTTTTCGGTCGATGACAGCAAACGGGTTCTCCTTGATGATCTTCTCTTCCAAGTACCTGTGAAGGAACTTCGCCTCTGCGTCGTCCCGGCTGAACCCATAGGTCATCTGCGTAAGGTCGTTTGTGCCGAAGGAAAAGAACTGAGCGTGTTTCGCGACTTCGTCGGCGACCAGGCAAGCTCTCGGGATCTCGATCATGGTTCCGATGACAACCGGGAAATCCACGCCTGTCTCTTCCTTGACAGATTTTGCGACTTTCTCGCACATGGTGCGGTTCAACTCAAGTTCTATGGGTTCGCCAACGAGCGGGATCATGACTTCGGGCATTACATCGGTGAAGCCGTCCTTGAACAGCTGGGCCGTGGCTTGGAAGATGGCCCTGGCCTGCATCTCGTAGATCTCCGGCCACAGGATGCCCAGACGGCAGCCGCGAAGCCCCATCATCGGGTTGGCTTCGTGAAGGTTTCTGGCCTGATGCAAGAGCTCCTCGACGTGGGCGATCTCTGCTTCCGGGGCGCCTTTAGCCTTCATGTCGATCAAGCGCACGACAAGTTCCTCGATATCGGGAAGGAACTCGTGCAAAGGCGGGTCAAGCAAACGGATTGTCACAGCGTACCCGTGCATCGCCTTGAGAATCTGGTAGAAATCGTCCTGTTGTATCGGAAGTAGCTTATCAAGCGCCTTTATCCTGTCCTCGGTCGTTTCCGACATGATCATCTCTTGCACGATGGGCAGCCTATCCATCTGCATGAACATATGCTCGGTACGGCAAAGGCCGATGCCGTGCGCCCCCAGTTCGCGAGCCTTCAGAGCGTCATGCGGAGTGTCGGCGTTCGCCTTCACACCCAGGCGGCGGATTCCGTCCGCCCACTCCAGTATCTCCTGGAACGCCTCTCCAAGTTCGGGTTCGACCAGCTCAACCTGCCCCAAGTACACGCTTCCCGACGCGCCGTCAATCGAGACCCAATCGCCTTCCTTGAGGTGGACTTTGCCGAAATCGGCGGTCTTCTTGGCGATATTGAGCTGCATCGCTTCGCATCCTACGATGGCGGGCTTGCCCATGCCGCGTGCCACGACGGCGGCGTGGCACGTCATTCCGCCGCGCGAGGTCAAAATCCCTTGAGAGTAGACGATCCCGGGCATGTCGTCGGGCTTGGTCTCGGGCCTCACGAGTATTACCTTGTGCCCTTCCTGTCCCATCTTATCGGCGGTCGCGGAATCGAAAACCAAAGTGCCCACAGCGGCTCCCGGCGATGCGGGGAGACCCTTGGCCAGGAGTTCGTTTGCTGACTTCGGATCGAGCCCTCTGTGGAGCAGACGCGATACTTCCTCGGGCCTAACCCTGCGTATGGCCTCTTCTTTGCTGATGACGCCCTCTTTGACAAGCTGGCGGGCTATTTCCATGGAGGCTAGAGCCGTTCTTTTCCCTGTCCTCGTCTGGAGCATGTAGAGGTTATGGTGTTCAATGGTGAATTCGATGTCCTGCATGTCCTTGTAGTGGCTCTCGAGGGTCTTGGCCACTTCCTGCAGGCGGGCGTAGGTATCCGGGAGGTCTTTCGCCATCTCGGCTATAGGCTTGGGAGTTCGGATGCCGGCCACGACGTCTTCGCCTTGAGCGTTGATGAGGTACTCGCCGTACAGCACGTTTTCCCCCGTTGACGGGTTACGCGTGAACATCACGCCGGTACCGGAATCGAGGCCCATATTCCCGAAGACCATCATCTGCACGTTTACGGCCGTGCCCAAATCGTCGGGGATCTTGTTGATCTTGCGGTAAAGAATCGCCCTCTCGTTGTTCCACGAACGAAACACGGCCAAGATGGCCATAGACAGCTGCTCCATGGGATCCTCGGGGAAAGGCTGTCCCGCCTTCTGCTTAACGATGTCGCGATACCCCTGGATAACCCGGTGAAGGCCATCTATCGTGATCTCGTGATCGTACTTCACTCCTTCGCCGTGACGTACGCTTTCTAGGATATGCTCGAAATCGTCGTGCGAGAGTTCCAGCACCACGTTCCCGAACATCTGGATGAAACGCCTGTGGCAGTCCAGGGCGAACCTCATGTCGCCCGTTTCCTCATAAAGTCCCTGCACGCTCTCGTCGTTCAGCCCCAGGTTCAAGATAGTGTCCATCATGCCTGGCATGCTCACAGGCGCGCCGGACCTGACAGACACGAGCAAGGGGCTCTTCCTGCCGCCGAAGATCTTTCCGGTTTCCTTTTCGAACTCTTTGACGTGGCGGGCCACATCTTCCATCATGCCCTCAGGCATCTTGTTGCCCAGTTTGTAGTAGGAAATGCAGGCCTCGGTGGTGATAGTGAAGCCCTGAGGAACAGGCAAGCCGATGCGGGTCATCTCGGAAAGCCCGGCGCCCTTGCCGCCGAGGGTGGCTTTCATGCTGTCCGAACCTTCCCTAAACCAATAAACCAACTTTGATGCCACACTTATGCCCCCTATGTATTTTTTCTTACAAGAAACGCCTCTTTGAGCTTCGCTCCAAGAAGGCGCCTATTCCGCGACTATATTCTATACCAGCGACAACACATGCGAAAAGTCGCCGAACCAAGTAAACATGTCGGAAACTACCCCAAGCAAGGCGATCCTATTGGCCTTGACGTCAGGATCCGGCGCCATGATGAGGACATTGTCGAGACAGCGATCTATATGAGGACGAAGCGCGCCCAAAAGTGCCAGGTAAGCCGCAAATTCGCCCGAACGCGAAAGAGAGGCGGCCTCGCCCTTGCGAGACTCGACCTCACTGTAGAGCTCGCGCTCCGCGTCTTCTTTCAAAAGGTCAGGCGACACTTCCCTCGACAGTCCCGCTTTTCCAAGCACAGACGTTCTGCGCCAGCCCGTCACGACATCGCTCAACAACGGAGTGCCGGTGATTGCCGAAAGTGCGCCTGCCATCTGCTCGAGCCTGTGAACGCGTCTTTCACGGCCACCGAG
>CAZMEF010000163.1:0-1911 GCA_964565305.1 uncultured Eubacteriales bacterium
GTGGCAGCTTTCTTGACTGCCTTGAAGAGCCGTTTGCCTGCAGGCACACGGGTTGCGTCATTCTATGTTTCGGGACTTCTGACCGTATGTATCGCAAACCTCCGCTACCTCCTTCTGCCCGGGTGGTTCATGCCTGGGTGGATCATACCCAAGTGGCTTATTGACAGCTCGCCCTTACTTGCTTTCCTTGGCTGGAACGTACATCTTTTTAGCCAACGAAGAAGCGTTTTCGCGGACATGTCTGAGCTGTCGATCGACGGGTTCATGGAAAACGTCGAAGACGCGATCTTGATTTTCGACCGTTCGAACAAGCTGCTTGACCATAACAGAAGTGCTTCCGAGGCCTTCCCGTTCATCGCTCAAGGAGTACCGATTGATGACTTCCGTAACTCTTTGGCGAAGTTGTCAGGTACCCACGCGAGTTTTTTCTCAGGGCAAGCGAATGGCGAACCTCTTCAATTTGAGCTCAGCGCCGGGGAATCAAAGCGGTACTACATGTACCATTCGACTCAGGTGGGGCGCGGAGAAGAACCGCTTGCCACCGTTCTCACATTCCACGACGTCACCGAGCAGACGCTGCTCCTTAGGGATCTTGACGGGAGAAACGCCCAACTAGAGGGCATCAACAAAGAACTGGCACGGTACATTTCCATGGCAGACAGGCTGGAAGATGAAAGGGAGAAAAGCCGGGCCGTCGCCGAAGTCCAAGAAGTGGTGGGCAGGAGGATAGCGGACCTTCTCGCCGGCCTTGAGGAAACGAAGGCCGCAAGGCTAGTCGCGGAACCAGAGCATGACCTCGAGGTCGACGCAAGGTTAGTCAGTATGATAGAGGATTGCCGGGCGGTGATGAAAGACGTACGCCAAATCATGGCGAAACTCGCCGGCCCCGGACAGAAAGGGGTGGCGGTGTGATTAGGATAGCCGTTGCCGACGATCAAAGGCTTTTGCGGGAGTTGCTTTCCACGATACTCGCTCAGGACCGAGGATTTCTAGTGGTAGGCGAAGCCGAGAACGGCAAGGACATTCTGAACCTTTGCAGGGAAAAGAGTCCCGATGTTGTGTTGTTGGACATCAAGATGCCTACTTTTGACGGCGTGTACGCGCTTGAGGCGATCAAGCGATATTACCCTCTCATCAGAGTGATCATGCTGACCACCTTCGGCGATGAGAAGAACGTGCTGGCAGCGTATGGTGGTGGCGCGGACGGTTACGTGCTAAAAGACGTCAAGCCGGATGTGCTTTGCATGGCCATTAAGTGTGTCAGTGAAGGGCTGTTCGTGGCACATGAGAGTACCAACGCCATTTTGCGCGGGCGAGTTGCTTTCGAACCTGCTAAGAAGTCGGCCCAGCTTGACGCAGCCGACGAGTTGTACGACCAATACGGACTTGACAGGGTTGACCGCAAAGTCATCAAGTTGCTTACCGCCGGGAAAGGCAACCGTGAGATAGCCGAAACCTTGAGTTTCTCTGAAGGAACGATTAAGAACAGGATTTCCAGGATCCTAAGCGTGACCGGACAGAAGGATCGCACTCAGCTTGCCGTCTTCGCGCTCAAGAATGAGATAATCTGACCACTTTGTGCTGTACTGTAAGTACAATGTAATCACGAAGGGATGCCGCAATGATCAAGACACTTACGGTTCACGGCAATAGTGCCGCGCTGATAATCGACAAACCCATATTGGAGTTGCTCAACATTGCAATCGACACGCCGCTCAGGATTTCCACCGATGGGCGCAGTCTCATCATTTCGCCTAGCGAAGGTCCTGACAGGGCAACGCGCTTTGAGAAAGCTCTCGATAGGGTGAAAAAGAACCACGGCAAGACAATGAAGCGTCTGGCGGGCCTTGAATGAGCGAGTTCATCTTCCTTACGCTTGCCGAGGCAGTTGAGATCCATAGAACCATGATC
>CAZMEF010000163.1:2011-4427 GCA_964565305.1 uncultured Eubacteriales bacterium
GCAAGAATCACCCGTTTCTTGATGGGAACAAACGCGCGGCGCTTGCCTGCGCCCTTGTCTTTTTGGACATGAACGGCACAATTTTGGATGGCCAGGAGGACGTTCTATTTGACCTTACCGTGCGAGTCGCGTCAGGAAAGGCCGACAAGGCGGCCATTGCCGATACACTACGTTCGCTTCGCGCTCAAGAATGAGATAATTCGAGCGGCAAAGAAGCGTAAAGGCGGAACCCCCCTCCGTCAAACGACCCGTACGACAAAGCGCCGCCAAGCGGCTCGATGCTCTCCTCCAGACCCTTGATTCCCATTCCTTTGTTGATCTGCGCGGCGCCCCGACCGTTATCGATGACGTAGACTTCCAGCAGTTCGGACAGGTATCGGAGGATGAGGTCGATCCTGTCCGCACCGCCGTGTCGAATGGCGTTGGTGATGCCTTCTCTGCACAGTTTGAATACGACGTTTTCATGGCTTTGGGGAAGGCGGCGGACGTCCCCGGACGCAGAAAGTTCTACCCGGGTTCCGGGGGCGCTGGCGTTGCGAGCTAAATCCTCCAGTACTGAGATGAGCCCCGGGCCCTGTTCCGCCTTTTCGTTTTGTTCCAAAAACGCATTTTCGCGGATGCATTCTGTGAGAATCTGACAGGCCTTGTCGAGGTATCCATCCACCCGGTGCCCGGTTTCGCCGGAAGACAGCCGGGCGACTTCGAGTAGAGAGATCACTACGACGATGGAGTGGCCAAGCAGATCGTGAACCTCGCTCGCAATGGCGTTCCGGGTTTTTGCGATCGCCAGGTTCCTGACAGTTTCCGCATGCGTTTCCAACTCGCGATTGGACGCGGTCAGCCTGGCATTTTCGGTTTCAAGCCTTTTCTTAATGGCATGAACGAGCGTCAGGTCCGAGAACTTTAGCGAAAAACCTCGCAAAGCATCCTTGGTGGTGACTTCCCGGCACACGGCCCTGAACTGCGAACCTTCGGCTGTTTCGTAGGTTTCGTCAAATGGCCTAATAGGAAGACCCAGAAACGCGGTCGCACCGAACCTTGTGAGAGGCGCCTCGCCCAAGGCCCCAACCGCGCCCAAAGCCCCCGTCTCATACAAAGCGCTGAACGTCCTGTTGTAGTCCACTATGCGGCCGCCGGTATCGACCAACAAGATTCCATCTTTCAGATCGGCTAAGGCGGTTCTTCGCGCGATCTTTACGTCATCGAAGAAGCGAAATCTGAACGTCGCCAAAGCGAACATCATGAGTGAGATGTTGGATGAAATTGGAGTGATATCGCAGGGGGGAGAGAATCCGAAGACCTGGCGAAAGTGCCCGAAAATGTACACAGCGTTCACAAAGAGGGGAACCAGGATCGCCGCGGAAAACAGCATCCAGCGAATGCGGCGTTCGCCGAACTCTCTTCCGAAAGCTTTCGCGCAAAGACCTATTCCGACGGCTATCAAAATATAGTTGTAGGCCTGTTGGACGTAAAACATCGGTCCGAAACTGTCGCCCCAGAAATCAAAACTGGAGTAGAAAAGCATGTGGCGTTGATTGGTCGCGAGAGCCGTAAGAAAAACCACGGGGGGCACCGACAGAAGCGCTATCAGTCGGGCGGGCATCATTTTCCTCTTGGCGAATAGGACCGCAAAGACCAAGAACACCTCCCCAAGGAAGCAAACGCCGACGTATTGGCAAACGACGAATGTGGTCTTCAGCTCTACCGTCGGGGCTACTGTTTTCAATACTTTCGACATCATCCAGAGAAGCAAAATGCCTTGAACTGACAGGTAGGCGTACAGAAGGGAAGATTTCTTTGCCCTGAACCAGATGGCGCCATTCACAAGGACAAGAGCGAAGATTGAAACCATGTGTAGCATGATCAGATAATATGTGTCGTACGCGAAGACCAGACTCATATGAATCTCCCACTTCGAGACGGCGCCTCGTGACTTGAGTCCATTATGTAGTATGGCCGAAAGTCATACAAGCAGTGACCCGCGGCACTTCACCTTCTTTTTCGCTGACTGTATGGTCAGGTTGTAGATCGTCGTTGGCAAACGCGCCCCGGCGATATCCGCATTTGGAGTCTATCCCGGCGGCTTGTTTAGGACCGTGACACGGTAAAACGGGAGGGAACAACGTCGATGAGAATCAAAGAAGCGAGATTTCTGTCTGTGCTGCTGATTATCGTGTGCGTTTCGCTGTCGGCTTGCTCGGGCGGCAAACAGCCTGCTAAGACTGCACAAGATGCTTCGCCTGGAGATAAGGCTTCGTCGCCTGGATCCACCGCGACGTCACCGGGCATCACCATCGCCGCGGGCGATGAGAAAACCGGGGTCAAACTGCCGGAAAGCTATCCCAAAGACGTCTTTCCTCTATACGAGGGAAGCCATGTGTTGACCCTCATTGAACTCGATGGCGGGGTCACGTTG
>CAZMEF010000164.1:0-4413 GCA_964565305.1 uncultured Eubacteriales bacterium
CCATGAAGGATGGCGCGACCTGCCAGTTATTGGAAGCATAGATCTCGCCGTCCGGGCCATCGTAGTCTTCACGGTAATAAAGGGTGGTCACGTCCTCGTCTTTAAGCATCTCCTCAAGGTTGAACGTGCTTCGCTTCATACCTAGAGGCCCAAGTATGTTCTGCTCCATGTAGCGACCGTAGAACTCTCCCGTGACTTTCTCGATGACCGCTCCGAGGACCCCGTAACAATCGTTTGAGTAGGAGCAATATTCCCCGGGTTTCCCAAGCATCTGAAAATCGCCGGTCCGCATGTAATCCAGAAGCTGCTTGTAAGTGGTAACCGGGGGGTGCGGCAAAGCAGCCCGTTCCGGATCATCGGTATTGCCGTCGCTTTGAGGCGCGCTCTCGCCTTTCTTCGTTGGCGCATCCTTTTTCGTGTTGTCGATGATGCCCCAATCCAGGGCCGGAAGGGGAGGAAAGCCGCCTGTGTGCGTCATGCAGTGGTGAGCAGTGATAGCGCCTCCGAACTCATTGGGAGCGCCGAATTCCGGAAGATACTTGACTATCGGGTCGTGAACGGAAAGCTTGCCTTCCTCGGCAAGTTTCATTATCGCGGCACATGTGAAGGATTTCGTCAGTGAAGCGATCCCAAACATGGTCCTTGTCGTGACCGGGGCTTTCGTTATCAGATCTTTGACGCCGAACCCTTTGGAGTACACGACCTCATCCCCCAGGGCGATGCCTACCGCCGCTCCGGGGATCTTGTGTTCTCCCATCAGTTTCTCTACGTACGTCTCGAACTCCGCGATCTGTGCTTCGGTGAGTTTCATCAAACTAGACCGCCTTTCTCCTATCGATCGGGCTACCCATCGCTTTTGCTTCAGTGAACTTCTTTACAGGAAGCAAAACTTCCTTCAGGGCGTTATCTCTATCGCCCCCCGTATAGGCACAGCGCGTAGTTGACGATGCGCCGGAGCGACAGCTCTCGCAGATCGAAAGCGCCCGTGTCGCGGAAAAGGGTGGCGGGCTTCGAGTTGACCTCGACAAGCCACGGTTTGCCCGCGCGGTCTATGCCCAAGTCGATAGACATCTCGCCTCCACAGCCGGACGCTTCTTCGAGCAGCGGCGGGATACGCCTGCCGAGCTCGCGGATGGCCTCCATGGTTTTCGCCACAACGCGCGAAGAACCGGGAAACGCCATTGGCAGAATGTGGCTGACCCTCATGTGGACCTCCCTGCCCGGGATCACGCAAAATTCGGGGCCAGGATTCACCCTGCACACCATTCCTGTCCTCCGCCAAGCGCCTGCGCCGCCCTTTTGGCAAATCACTCTGACCTCGAAAGCGCCGCCCATTCCGTGCGGGAGCCGGACCATATCAATGCTTTCCTGAAGGACGTAGCGAACTCGCAGGGCGCGCAAGGCGTTCAAGGCGGCGAGAATCTCGTCCTCGCCGTGCAGGTCGCGGGGCCCATCCCCGAGGCGACCGGCTGACCCTGCATCGCGGCCGGCTGACCCTGCATCGCGGCCGGCTTTTCCGAGACTTAGGACGCTCACTCCCTTGCTGCTCGTCCCTTCTCGAGGCTTCAGATGCGCTTGTGTATGGGAGACCAGGAACTCCATGACTCTCTCGGCGCCCCTGCTATCGCCTTCGACTGAGATCATGGCAGGCAGATGCTCACGGCAGAAGCTATCGCCTTCGAGTATGCGGTGCGTTTCGAACTTGTCGCGACACGCTGTCGCGAACGGAAGCGAGTTGATGAATTGTGAATGTGGTAGCCTCACTGCGAGTGCGAGCGCCACGTCGTCCAGGTGGCCGCCCGGCAGAATTCCCGGGATGTGGCGATCGTAGATGATATCCGGAGCGGGAGCGATCCGCCTTGCCCAACCGCTCCTCTTGGCGTGAAACCAACCGTTGACTGAGTCTCGTCCCGACGGAAAGCCCCCGGCGTCTGGAAAAAAGACGTAGCACGAGAGGCCTGCTTCCTCAGCCATCCACTGAAGCCGCATGAACCTGTCGGTCTCGATACCGAAGATGTCTCCGTTGGCTTCCATGCCTTGCCAGGCCGGTAAGGCCTGTTTCATGACGCTGAGGACCGGCGTTCGCCGCGAGGGCGATATACTCACTTTGGACTGGGAAGCCTGGGCCTCGGGCGGGTGGGCTTGGGCCTTGGTTGACAAGGCGCCCGGCCCGAAATCATTAACTAGCCGCTCGAACTCGCTTAGAAAATAACTCTTCTTGGAGGCGTAGTAAGCCTTCTGCCACTCGTACCACCCGAAATTAGCAGCGGGACCGCCTGATCCATGGTGAGGTTCGGAAGCCACACGATCGGCCACTATCATCACAGCTCGCAGGCCTGCCGGATGCCACATGAGAGACGGAACAGCAAGGTATTCAAACGTTCCCTCGCCTTGCCGCCACGAGCCCAGAACGCCCTCGCGGGTGAAGTTTCTCTGCGCCGTTTCGCCAGATGGAGACAACATCATGCCGACGAGGGCAACGGAGCGGTCCAAAGCCCGCAGAAGCCATGCGGTCGGGATGCCGCGAAAAACCAGTCTTGTCGTAAGCGGCAATCCGGGAAACGGCATGGGCGAAGAAATGAAACCCTGCTTCTGCAGCTTCGGCCACGCTTCGCCCGCGCAAACAGTCTTCAGTACGAGATAGCGATCGTCGCCCAGCTCCTCTTGCCGGGCGCACTCAACGGCTGCCCCCAAGAAAGTCACACGCTGCCGGGCGGTCTCGACGGCTGCCTCTAGGAGTGTCGCATGCTGCCGGGCGGTCTCGACGGCCGTCTCCAAGAGTGTCGCATGCTTCCGGGCACCCCCGGCTGGTCCTAGTTGTTCCTTGACGTCCAAAACCCACGGGCCGCCCGGCCCTAGCCCGATCTCAACGAGAGCGGCTGGGAAACCCAGGCAGTAAGCGGCCCGCACGGCCAGGTCAGGTTGCTCGTTCCCGTCTACAGAGCCTGCGTCCGGCAGGCACGCGCGCGAAGAACCAGCAATGCTGGAGTCGGCAGACGCATCGCCGTCTTCATGCCCGGCAAACATCCATGCTTTGAGTCCGCGCACCTCCACCCGGCAAGTCTCGGTGACAGGCAGCGTTTCTGCGAAGAAGCCATCTATCATGTTGCATGACCCGCTCACGGCTCTCGCGGCGGCCAAGTCACGTATCCTTGCGCAGCTTCCATCCGCCGCTTCAAATGTAAGCGGAAATCTCGTCTTCGGGCCCGGGACGATCACGCGTGGGGCTGGCACGCGGTTGATCCGCAGCGTACGAAGCATCAGTTCCCGGGCTAGCACTGTCTTGCGCTCCTCATAGTGCCGCGGACGTGGCGTTGTGGGGCCCGCCGATGGTAGTCACGAGTAGAACACGACCACATCCCCGTCACTGAGAACGTGATCGCGCGGCACCATCTGACCTTCGAACACGTTGGTTCCCCAAACGCGGGCGTATTTGAGGTTTTCGGCAATATCTTTGTGAACGTCGCGGGCGGCTTCCAGGACGGTTACTCCCCGGTGCAACACAAAAGGTTGGCTGAAGTCGGGTTTCTTGCCTGGCGGACGCGTGTATACGCGAATCTTCTCCAAGAGCCCGAAGAACATCCTGGAAGACAGGGCCTGAAGCCCATCCCCTGTGAGCGCCGAGCACGGGACGATCTCCATTTCATCGCCGATGGTTTCCTTGAGGAGTTCCAACCTTTCTTCGGCTCCCGGCAGGTCCATCTTGTTCGCCGCGCAGATCGCCCGTTTCTCGGTGAAGTCCCTGTCGCCGCTGTTGACGATCTTGACGTTGTTCTCTTTCATGAACGCGATCAGCTCTTCGCAGTGCGTGAGGACGCTGTCATCGCCCATGTCCAGTACAATCAGAAGTCCGTCGGACATCCGCAGAATGGCCCACAGCCAAGACTGCGCGGACTCCGGAGCGACAGGCGGCATATCGACCAACTGCACTTGGATGTTCTCCCACTGAACCATGCCGGGCAGAGGCATGCGCGTCGTAAACGGGTACTCCGCCACTTCGGGAGACGTCCTAGAAAGAGCCGCTAGGATGGAGGATTTTCCCGAGTTCGGTGGGCCCGCCATCACGACCTGGCCCGCCCCTTCCTTTTCTACCCGGATAGCATCCCTTCGACGGGGGCCCTTGGGGCCGCTCCTCATGCTCTCCTTAAGCTTCGCGATACGACGCTTTATGTCCGCTCGCATCTTCTCGGTGCCTTTGTGTTTGGGGATGGTGGCCATCATTTCTTCGAGCGCCGCAAACCGCTCTTCATCTGTAATGGCTTCTCTGTAGTGCGCCTCTGCTGCCAAATACTGTGGACCCAAGTTGGCCGGCAACGTCCCACCCCCCCCAACCCATCAGATTTTCCTAAGGGTTCTACTAATTACTTTACGGGCAAAAAGCGGTGATGGCAACCGCCGTCTTGCGGGGTGTCT
>CAZMEF010000165.1:0-4412 GCA_964565305.1 uncultured Eubacteriales bacterium
CTGACGCAGTACGGAGACCCTTCCTGCGCGACGTCTGAGCCGAAAGCGTCCGAGCTGAAGGCGCCAGGATCAACCTGACCGGGAAGGACTGCCGGGCACACCCAGTCGAGAAACGTCCCGGCTGAGCCCGGGTCCGGGCGGTCCCAGCGTTCCACGCACTTTTCCAGATTCCTTGCGGAACCCACGAGGCAGAGCTTCTCCCTTGCCCGGGTCAAGGCCACGTAGAGCACTCGCATTTCTTCTGCTAGGTTTTCTTCCTTGATTTTCAAGGAAGTAGCCTGGTGGGCAAGCGACGGATACTTCACCCTGTTTCCAAAGTCGCAGTACATAGCGCCGATGCCCAGTTCGCGATGGAATAGGATGTCCGACCGGATGTCATCGGTGTTGAAACGTTTTCCAAGATCCATGACGAAGACCACGGGGAACTCCAGGCCTTTCGCTTTGTGCACAGAGAGAACCCGCACCACATTCTCCTGCTCGCCGAGGGCCCGCGCCGCGCCCATGTCGCCTTCGGCTTCCCGCATCCGTTCCACGAAGCGAAGAAATCTGAAAAGTCCGTGGTGCCCGAAAGTATCGAATTGTCGGGCTCTGTCACAAAGGACCCTGAGGTTCGCCTGCCGCTGAGCTCCGCCCGGTAGCCCGCCGACATAATCGCTGTAACCGGTTTCGCGGAGCATCCTCCACAGAACCTCGGCGAGCGGGAACCGCCGCGCGAGCGTACGATATCGGTCAAGATCAGATAAGAATTTGCGCAGGACCTCGCCAAGACGGTCCGGACCGCTTGCTACCGTCTTTTCCGCCCTCGCTAGCACAGCATCGTAGAAGTCGCCATCAGGACGGCTCACGCGGATCTCTGCCAACTTCTCAGCTGAAATACCCGCGATCGCGGAATGGAGAACGGCGGCAAGGGGTATATCCTGCCTCGGATTATCCACAACCGACAGGAAAGAGAGGGCCACCTCAACCTCTCGGGCCTGGAAATAGCCGGTCGCGGTATCGGAATACGCCGGTATGCCGGCCGACTCCAACACCTGTAGGACGGCGTTGGCTCTATCCTTCGTTGATCTCATTAAAATGGCGATGTCTCTATACGCGCACGGACGGTACGATTTGGCGCGCCCATCCCACAACATTAGGGGCGAAGCCGGATCCACCATTTCAAAGATCCGGTTCGCTACTACCAGGGCTTCCTTTTCGATCGCCTCGTAGTCGTCGAGCGAAGGGGCCGCGCTACCCGGGTCGACGTCTTCGACTGCATCCGGCTCGGCGTCCGGTTCGCGGACGGTTTCCCGTTCAACCAGGTGGAGTTCCGTAGCGTAGGCGCCATCGTGGCAAACCGGATAGTCCGCCCCGCACTTGAGCCTGTGATCCTCGTTGTAGTCGATGTCGGCGATGTCGGCCGACATCACCTTCGCGAAAACCCAGTTGACCGCGTCAAGCACCTCGCGGCGACTGCGGAAATTCGATGAGAGATGCACGTTAACCCCGTCTTCCGATACGCTGTGTCTCCTGCTCCGTTCGAGGAAGATGCGGGGCTCGGCCATCCGGAAACGATAGATGCTCTGCTTTATATCCCCCACGGCGAAAAGATTCGATTCCGGCCCGCTTCTCGACACCAGGGAAATGATGGCTTCTTGCAGCGGGTTGGTGTCCTGATACTCGTCCACCAAGACGTAGTCGAACTCCGATCTGATCTCGGCGGCGATCTTTCCTTCATCCTTTGCCAAAGCGCGCAGGCAGTGGCGCTCCAGATCGGAGAAGTCGAGACTCCCTCGATCGCTTTTCTTGCAGGCATAACGCGAGTCAAGTTTTCTCACTAGATCCGCAAGACACCGGATGTAAGGTCCCAAGGAGGACATCTCGGCGAGCAGTTCGCTTTCGGGCCGAGAGAAGGCGTACTCCCTTACCCTGAGAAGGATCTCTTTCGCCCGTTTTCGGAAGTCTTGTGCGCGATCCTTCAGCCCGGCGTCCTGAGGATTCCTGGCGGGCGGCAAATTCCGAAACTGGTGACACAATGATTCGAGGAAACGCTCACCTAGCTGACGCAAGCGGTCATCAGTTTTCTCAGAAGCCCGGATACGGGCGGCATCGATCCCTATCCCGACCGAGTTGGCAACCTCGCCGGCTGACAACAACTCCGCGGCAAGAGCCCTCGCGCGCTCATAGGCCTCGATTTCCTGACCTATGACCTCCGAGTAAACGGCCGGACCTGAGGGCATCCGGCAGATTCGCTCCGCCTCCTCGGCTAGCGCCGCGGCCCGCATCAACTCCTTGACCGCGGATTTCAAGAGCGAACGGGTCCAGCTCAACCGCCACAAAGACGTGCAGCTCAAAAGTGTCCCGGTGGAGTTGGGGACGGTGGAGTTGGGGGCGGTGGAGTCGTTAGCGGCAGAGTCGGGGGCGACAAAGGCACCGCCCGACGCGGCGGCAGTAGCGTCATCGAGCCACTCTTCCATAGAAGGCTGGGTGACGGCAAAATCGTGCATCTTCAACACGATCTCCTTGAGCCCCTCATCGACGCGATACCCCCCGTGCCTGTCGACCAGCTCAGTGAAAACAGAGGAGCTCGCGTACATATCCTCAAAGACTTCATCCAGCGCCTCGCGCCTGATCAGATCGGCGTCACCGGGATCGAGCACGCGGAACGAAGGGTCCAGGTCCACCTGGTGGAAGTACCTTTTCAGGACGTGAAGGCAAAACGAATGGATCGTGGATATGTTCGCCTTTTCGATGAAGTCGCTTTGACGGACAATGGCGGAAGTATCTTTGCCGGCCCTACCGTAGTCCTGGGCCGTTTCCTCCAGGGCGGCGCGCACCCGGGCTTTCATTTCCGAGGCGGCCTTGTCGGTGAAGGTGACGGCAAGAAAGCGGTCGATGTCAACAGGGTTTTCGCCGGTAAGCAGGCTTATTATCCTCTCAACCAACACGAAGGTCTTGCCTGTCCCCGCCGACGCGGACACAAGCAGGTTCGTCCCGCGAGTCTCAATCGCCTGCCGCTGCTCCCAGGTCCATCTATCGCGCGCGCTCACGGGGTCACCTCTCCCGGACCCGTAGCCGAACCGGAAACGGCTCCCGCATCGATTCCCGGGGCCGCGCCGGCGCCTTGTCGCAGCTCTTCCCAGAAATCCGGCGGGTTCACAGTCCGGATTTTCTTGTAATTGTAGCCTCCAACCATCGCGTCAAACTGGCACAACGGCCCATAGGGGCAGTAGGTACACGCGCGGGACTGGCCTTTCCTAAACGGCCTGATACTGATCTCACCTTCCACGATTTCTCCGGCAAGGCCCTTGATCGTCCTTTCCACGTAGGACAAGAGAGGCCCAAAAACATCGTAGGGTACCACGCGCGACCTTGAGCCCAGACCACCGCTTGTGAAGCGAACTGGGATGATGTCAGATTCCTGGGCGCTTGTCGCGTCCATCATCCGCGCGATATCAATGTCACCTGCCACCAATCCGGACATCCGAAGGCTCTTGAACACCGCCGAGGCCGCCTCTCCAGAAGTTGGCGGAGACTTGAATCCCTTTATCGGATCTCTTACCGCGAAATACAGCGCCCCCGCGGGAATCGGCGAGGATTCTCCGAAGCGTCCTGCCGTAATGTCCTCCCAGGAGGTGACAGCGACAAGAAGATAGGCCAAGAGTTGCAGCGCCAGGCCGTGATAAACATCAGTGATATCCAAAGATCTGGGGCTGGATTTGTAATCGATGACGCGAACGTAAACGTTATCCCCCTTGACGCACGCGTCTAATCTATCGATCTGCCCGCGCAATCGGACCTCTCCCCTTTGCCCCAAAGACAAAGTCAGAGCCGGGATCGTTCCGCCGAGTCCAAATTGCGCTTCCAAGGCGATCGGGGCGAACTCGCCCCTCTTCACGTGCCGGGTAAGGGTCTTCGCCGCTTGTTTCGTGATCCTGCCTAGCGTCGCTCCGACATGCTTGTAACGCGCGGTACTTAGGAATATCTCTTCTTGAACGCCCGGCAACAGCGCCTGAACCGCGTCTTCGGCGGCCTTCTCGACCTGCGCTTCCGAAAGCGACGCCCAATCGTAATCCGACAACGCGATAGAGGAGGCGAATTCCTTGAGGGCGGCGTGCAGGAAAGTCCCGGCATCCGCGGGTTCGAGTCGGTAGACGTCCCTTTCCTTGAGTTTTAGCCCGTCCGCTGCAAACGCGCTGAATGGACAAGCGCTGAACCGCTCCAACCGCGACACGCTTGTGCGAAGACTCGCGCCGTAAAGGCTCGCTACGGTCGCGGGTTTTAGAGGAGCGATCGAGTTACTAAAACCGAGCGAACGAAGGGCGCGCCTTGAGGTCTTATGCCTCTCTCCCGCATCAAGCCATTTTCGAGCCTCGGGCCAGGGAGACGCGACAGAGCCCTTGCTCGCAGAGGCCAGCTTTCGCACAGTAGCC
>CAZMEF010000166.1:0-4398 GCA_964565305.1 uncultured Eubacteriales bacterium
GATCAATGGCTTCTCGCCTTCTTTTCTCCCTCAAACCCCCACGAACATCTTACTCATACTCAGGCAGATGATCGGGGTCTAGTATCGACCTCGCGGCCCACACGCCAGAAGCAGACGCTTGCGCAAGGCTCCGCGTCACGCCCGCCCCGTCGCCTACGGCAAATAGACCCGCTATTTCCGTTTCCATCTCCGCGTCAACCTTGACGCGACGAGAGTAGAACTTCACCTCAACCCCGTATAGCAACGTACTCTTCGCCCAGACCCCCGGGATCAGTTTATCGAGCGACTCTAGCATTTCCATTATATTCTTGACATGCCTGTACGGCAGGACCAACGTCAAGTCGCCGGGCGTGGCTGCTTTCAAGGTAGGTTGTACCATGCTCTTGGCGATCCTTCTTGCCGTCGAGCGACGACCTTCCCAAAGGTCGCCGAGGCGCTGGACGATCACTCCCCCGCCAAGCATGTTGGCTAGGCTCGCGACATACTTACCGTACTCGATAGGCTCTTTGAACGGTTCGGTGAAGGTCTTTGAGACCAAAATGGCAAAATTCGAATTCTCCGAGGTTGAATCGGTCCGCGAATGGCCATTCACCGTGACTACGCCGCACGAGTTTTCGGTAACCACCTCGCCGCGAGGGCATACGCAGAACGTCCGGACCAGATCATCGAACGACTTGGAGTAGTAATGTATTTTGGGCTCCCAAACCTTTTCCGCTATCTCGTCCATGAGGACGGCGGGAACTTCCACTCTCACGCCAATGTCGACCGGATTGTTCTCCGCGCTCAGTCCCAATCGTCTGGTCTCTCCCGCAAACCACTCCGAGCCCTCGCGCCCCGGCGCCGCGATGAGAAAGTTACAGCGTTCTTCTTTCCCGTTCTCTAAGCGCACTCCTGTGATGCGATCTGCTTTGACAAGGAAGCGCTCAACTGTGGTACCCGTGCGTATCTCTACTTTGGTGGAGAGGTACTCGTACATCGCCCTCAGTATTTCCGGGCAATGGTCCGTGCCAAGATGCCTGATTTTGCCCGGGATTAGCTCCAACCCTGCCCGCGTCGCCCCGGTAACCAATCTCGAAATGGCTTCTTGATCCGTACCGTAGACTCGCTCTGGAGCTCCAAACGACAGCCATATCGAATCGACATACTCTATCAGAGCTGAAAGGTCTTCGGGGTTAAGATACTCGTCCAGGAATCCGCCGAAGCGATTGGTCAGCGTCAGTTTGCCGTCGCTAAAGGCACCTGCCCCACCCCATCCCGAAGTTATGGAGCAGGGAGCGCAATCCACGCACCCCCCGACCAACCCCGGACGGGGGCAAACCCTGTTGTCGAGGGAAGGTCCTTTATCCAAGAGCAAGACCGAAAGCCCCGGCGCCTTGCGCGCGAGTTCTATGGCGGCAAATATCCCCGCCGGCCCCGCTCCGACGATGATGACGTCATAAACCACGGGATCACCCCCAGAACTACAGTGCCCTATGCGGAGTGAATGACATCCAGGTTTTCAAACCTGCATATCTCACGGGAGAAGAAAATCTTGAAGGAACCGATGGGGCCATTCCTTTGCTTGGCGATTATGAGTTCCATCTGGTTTTGGAGCGCCATCTCATCGGTGGAATACAAGAACATCACTATGTCCGCGTCCTGTTCGATGGCGCCCGATTCGCGGAGATCCGACAGCACCGGTCTTTGGTTTTGCCTCTGCTCGACGGCGCGGGATAGCTGCGAAAGGGCGATCACCGGCACGTCAAGTTCACGGGCGAGACCTTTTAAGGACCTGGAAATCTCGGATATTTCTTGTTGCCGGTTCTCCTGCCGGCGAGACGACCGCATCAACTGAAGATAATCGACGATAACGAGGCCCAATCCGTGCTCGGCCTGCAGCCTTCTGCACTTGGTCCTCAGCTCCATTACGGAGATAGCGGGAGTGTCGTCGATGAAGATCTTGGCTTCGCTTAGCCTTCCTAAAGACAAAGAGAGCCGCCTCCACTCTTCTTCGTCGAGATACCCTGTGCGCAGCCTTTGGCTGGGAATTGTGGATTCGGCACAGAGCAGCCTTTGACCGACCTGTTCCTTCGACATCTCGAGGCTGAAAACAACGGCCGGCACGTCAGCGCGCACTGACACATTACGAGCAATATTGAGGGCCAAAGAGGATTTTCCCACGGACGGGCGAGCGGCCAGTATAATGAGGTCCGATTTTTGAAAACCGGTTGTCAACCTGTCAAGATCCGCAAGACCACTTGAAAGTCCCACGGTTTCGCCGCCACGGGAGGCCATCAGTTCAATTTTCTCCATGGTCTCCACCAAAACATCTTTGAGCGCCACGTATCCGTGCGTTGACCTGTTCCGAGAGACCTGGAAGATAGCTTCTTCAGCTTTGTCGAGCAGTTCGTCGACGTCGGAAGTGCCCTTGTACGCACTGCTCGCGATAGCCGTAACCGCCGATATGAGCCTGCGCACAAGCGCCTTTTCCGCCACTATTCTGGCATAATACTCGATGTTCGCGGCGGTCGGCACGAAGTTGGCCAGCCGGGCCAACTCAGCGACACCGCCGATCCTCTCAAGTTCGCCTGCCGTCCTGAGCCTGTCCGCAAGCGTCACGACGTCGACGGCCTCCGGCGTGGCCGCCATTTCGAGCATGCGACCGAAGATAACGCGGTGACTTTGCTTGTAGAAATCCTCAGCCGTCAGGATTTCGCCGGCCGATAGCACCGCGTCTTTTTCGATAAGCATTGAACCCAACACGGATTCCTCTGCCTCTATGTTTTGCGGAGGAACCCGCTCAGGTGAATCTGCCATCTGCGAACCCTCCTGACGAGCGGAAACTAGACGACTCGCCACCCAGGCGACACGCGATCAAGGGCATCCTTAACATCGGAAACAAACGCGACCTCGATGCCTCTTACTTCCTTGAGTCCTTTTGCGTTTTCGGCGGGCAACAAAATGGTTTTCATCCCGGCCTGCTTTGCGCCGTATAT
Organism: uncultured Eubacteriales bacterium; assembly: GCA_964565305.1. Taxonomy (GTDB): domain Bacteria; phylum Bacillota; class Sulfobacillia; order Fermentithermobacillales; family Fermentithermobacillaceae; genus DULO01. Next base: position 2,976 of record CAZMEF010000166.1, read on the forward strand.
CTTCTCATACACCCCGCCGATGGCTTTGACCTGCCCCGTCAAAGAGACCTCACCGGTTACGGCGATGTCCTGGCGGAGGGGCAATCCGGTCACGGCGGAAAAGATGGCGAGGGTGATGGCGAGGCCGGCGGAGGGACCGTCGAGCCTTGCGCCTCCGACGATGTTAACGTGGACATCCTTGCCCGATAGGTCATAGTCGAACAGCTGCCTTATGGAAACCGCGGCGTTAAAAAGCGAGTCTTTGACCATCGAGCCGGCTGTATCGTTCATACGAATCGTCCCTTTTCCGGCCTCCTTGGCGTTGAAACTGACCGCTTCAACCTCTAGAACGGAACCGAGGTAGGAGAGCACCCCAAGGCCGAACGATTTGCCTACCAAAGACCGGTCTTTGGCCTTGACCGTCACGTTAGGCAAGAGTTTGTTGGTATTTATAGTGTTTTTGATATTGTTTTCTGTAATAAGCAGAAACCCGCGCTCGGGCAGTCCTCCCTCCCGATGCAGGGCAATAGCGTATGCGTCTGCCAGAAGCCCCACGGCCTTGCGACCCTCGATCGTATAGTCCGCGATTAGTAAGGAAGCCTCCTTCAGAACTTTGGCCCGAAGACGCCGCGCGGCACCCTTCACTATTTCGACTATCTGCGCAGGCGTGAGAGCGTCAAAAAACACTTCCGCGCAGCGCGACCGAAGGGCCGGACTTATCTCTTCCGGGTCCTTGGTGGTCGCCCCTACCATCACGAAATCGGCGGGAGCGCCCTTTTCGAACAACCGCTTCACGTATTCGGGCACCCGGGGGTCTGCAGGGTCGTAGTAAGACGAATCGAACGCGACTCTCTTGTCCTCGAGAACCTTAAGCAACTTGTTCTGGAGCAGCGGATCGAGTTCCCCGATTTCGTCGATGAAGAGGATGCCACCTGTGGCTGCAGTCACAAGTCCGAGCTTCGGTTCGGGGATGCCCCCCTCGGCAAGATCTCGCCGCGCCCCCTGGTAGATGGGGTCGTGAACAGAGCCCAAAAGCGGATTTGTGATCTCCCGGGGGTCCCACCTTAGAGTAGCCCCATCTGTTTCCACAAATGAAGCATCTTTGTGAAAAGGTGAATACGGCAGCTTCTGGGCCTCCTCCAACACCAGTCGCGCCGCGGAAGTCTTGCCCACACCCGGCGGGCCGTACAAGATGACGTGTTGGGGGAACGGGCTTGCGATCTTCGCCAATAGGGCTCCGATGGCACGGTCCTGCCCAACAATGTCCCGCAATGACCGCGGCCTCAAAAAGGCGAGTGCCGAACGTGAAAGATGTCTGTTCTCTAGTTTCAGCAGGTCCTGAAGCTTCTTTTTCGTAGCGTCGTTTTCCGGTCCTAAATCCTCAGACAGAATCTCACGCTTGATGTCCTGGACATATTCCTCGTGCTTTTCTTGCATCTTCTTG
>CAZMEF010000167.1:0-4389 GCA_964565305.1 uncultured Eubacteriales bacterium
TATGCCCACAGGTGCGGATCATTCTGCATCTTCAGATACGATGGCATCATCGCGTCCGGGTTAAGTAGTCTTTCGGGTTGTGGGCTTCGTCATTCGCAAACGTGGAGAATATCAGATCTGTGCCTGCTAGGGAACCTAACTGTTCCCCCTGGGCGACGGCATCTCCAACAAGGCATGCAATGGAATCCAGCCCGCTGTAGGTAGTCAGTAGGCCCGAGCCGTGGTCGACGGCGATGGTGTTTCCCCAGACGGGGTCCGCTTCCTGAAAAGCCACGGTCCCATCAAGGGCAGCGGCGACCTTTCGACCCCACTCGCCTTCGATGCGGACCCCGGACATGTAGTGCCACTCTTTGAGGTCCTCCACATAGAACCAGCCCGGCTCCTCGGATATCCGCCCCTGACAAGGCCAAACAAGATCGTGAAAGCTAACGCTCACGACGAAAGCGGTGGCTGCATCATCCGGTTCAGTGGTGACGCCGGTTACTTCGACGTCATGAAGTGGCGGGTTCACCAGGTCCTGTGGCGTGGTCTCCGTCTCCTCAAGACCCGGGGCTGCGGTAATAGCAGTGACTGCGTCATCGGAGTCGGGGGCTGGGATGCTCCCTACCGGCTGGCGCCCCCTAAGCGTTGTGAGTCCAAGGTAGACTCCGCAGCAGAACAGGGCAAGACAACACCCGGCCCTCCAGGCGATTCGGGTCCAGTTCGCGCGCCTTTCTTCCGCCTTGCGCTTCCTTCGCCCCCTGGTGCCGTCATCAGAGCTCATAAAAAATGCCACCTCCGAGCATAGGCTTGCCATAATCTGGCTTGCCTATGCGGAGGCGGCGCGGGCTACTCTGAGTGCTACTCTTCGGTCATAAAAGGATACTTGTAGTCTGTGGGCGGGTTCAGGCTTTCTTTGATGACCCTCGGACTCATCCAGCGGTAAAGGTTCAGTTTTGAACCGGCTTTGTCGTTGGTCCCAGAAGCGCGGGCCCCGCCGAAAGGTTGTTGACCCACTGTGGCCCCTGTCGGTTTGTCGTTGACGTAGAAGTTGCCGGCGGCATGTCGCAGTGTGACTTCCGCCTTCTGAATGGCGGCGCGGTCAGACGCAAAGACGGCGCCGGTGAGGCCGTAAGGTGAAGTCGTGTCGCACAGTTCAAGCGCGTCGGCGTAATCCGTGTCCTCGTAGACGTACACCGTCAGGACGGGCCCGAAGATCTCCTCCTCCATCGTCTTGAAGTGGGGGTTCGTTGTGACTATGAGGGCGGGACGGATGAAGTATCCCACCGTATCGTCGCATTCTCCTCCGTACACACTGGCCTCGTTGGACGCCCGAGCGAAGTCAAGATATCCTTTGATCCTGCGGTACGCGGCGTCATCTATGACAGCGCCCATGAAGTTTCGAAAATCCATTATGTTTCCGGCCTTGATCTCCGACATCCTCGAGATTACCCCGTCCTGCACCCTTGGCCACAGGCTTTTCGGAACATAGGCCCTGGAGGCGGCGGAGCACTTCTGCCCCTGGTACTCAAACGCCCCCCTGACAAGAGCCGTCACGAGCGACTCGGCATCCGCGGAAGAGTGAGCCAGCACGAAATCCTTTCCTCCGGTCTCGCCGACCAGCCTTGGATAGGTACGGTACTTGCCTACTTGCGACCCTACCGTCTTCCACATGGACTGGAAAGTCTCGGTTGAGCCGGTGAAGTGAACCCCGGCCAGGTTCTCATCGCCTAGCACCACGTCTCCGACCGTCTTGCCGGGTCCCGGAACGAAGTTGATGACTCCGGCCGGGATCCCCGCCGCCATCAGCAGTTTCATTACATGGTAGGCCGGGTAAACCGCAGAAGAAGCCGGCTTCCACACCACGGTGTTTCCGACCATTGCAGGCGCAGTCGGCAGGTTTCCAGCGATGGAGGTGAAGTTGAAAGGAGTTGCCGCAAACACGAAACCTTCGAGGGGACGCCAGTCGAAGCGGTTCCACGCGTCCTGGGTTGACTCCGGCTGCTCGCCCAATATGTCGCTTACGCTTCGCGAGTTAAACCTGAAGAAATCGATCAACTCGCAGGCCGCGTCGATCTCGGCCTGGAAAACGGTTTTGGACACTCCGAGCATCGTCGCCGCGTTCACGCGCGCTCTCCACGGGCCTGCCAGCAGTTCCGCGGCCTTCAGGAAAATTGTCACCCGGTGTGTCCACGGCAGGCTCTCCCACTCTCGCTTGGCTTTCAGCGCTGCACCGATCGCAGCTCTTACTTCTTCCGGGCCCGCTACGCTGTATTCCGCCAAAACGTGGCCGTGATCATGCGGCATCACACACTTCGCTTTGGTGGCGGTCCGGACTTCGCGCCCTCCGATGATCAGAGGGATGTCCAGTACCTCGGCACTTTGGGCTCGAAGCATTTCCTTGACCTGGCCTCGTTCTGGCTTGCCGGGAGCGTAGGTAAGGATGGGTTCATTGGCCGGTTTTCGTGCGGCCAAGTTCGCGTTCATCTTGAGTTCCTCCCCGAAACATATTGATCCCGGAGGCCGGGCTTCCACTAGACATTTCACCATGTCCGCCGCCATTCCTGCACCCGCCGGCGCTCCTTTCCTTGCTCGTTGGAAGGAACAGGAGTCCTAATCGTCGAATCGTGGCGAATAGGCTCGAGAGATACAAGAGACATACCGGTAAGGTGGAAACGCATGGCCAAAGACATCGGCGTGGATCTCGGCACGTGTACTGTTCTCGTCTTCGTGGCGGGAAAAGGGATAGTGTGTCGCGAGCCTTCAATAGTTGTGAAGAACGCCCGGACCAACGATATCGTGGCGGTAGGGCACGAAGCCAAGAAGATGATCGGTAAAACCCCTGCTGACGTCGTTGCCATACGCCCTCTCCGGATGGGTGTAATCACCGATTTTAGCGTTACTTTGGCGATGCTCAAACACTTTCTTTCTAAATGCACTTCCGCTTTCCGCATAGGCCGCCCGCGCGTGCTTTTGGCAGTACCTGCCTCAATCACGTCCGTCGAACGCCGCGCCGTTGCTCTCGCGGGGAGGGAAGCGGGAGGCGGACAGGTTTATCTTATGGAGGAGCCGATTCTTTCAGCCCTTGGGGCCGGACTTGACATATCCACGCCCCACGGCCACTTCGTCGTGGATATCGGAGGCGGCACGAGCGATATCGCGGTCCTTTCGATGAACGAGATGGTGCGAGACGTGTCGACCCGCGTAGGTGGCGACGCCTTTGACGACGCCATCGTGAAGTATGTCCGACGCGCTTTCAACATGGTTATCGGGGAGAACACCGCCGAGAAGGCCAAAATCGAGGTCGGCTCAGCCATGCCCGCCGAGCGCAAAGAGACCGAGGTCCGAGGCAGGGACCTGGTAACCGGACTGCCCCGCGGCCTGATCATCGATTCCTTCACCCTCCGCGAAGCCATATCGGAGCCTTTGGGATCCATAAGGAGGGCGGTGAGGCAGGTGTTGGACAGCACCCCTCCCGAACTTCTCGCCGACATCATCGATAGAGGTATCGTCCTCACCGGTGGCGGATCTCTCTTGGATGGCATCGACCGCTTCCTTTCCGCTGAAACAGGTCTTTCCGCCAATGTTGTAGACGACCCGGCGTCATGCGTCGCGCGGGGGACGGAAAAGGTCCTCGAATACATCGCGGTGTACCAAAATCACATGCGAAAGATCTCCACGTAGGAAAAAGGTCTCAACTCCCCGACAGTAGTGTCGATAAGAAAAAGGGGGGAGACCATATGATCCGTGGAATCGCGTCAGGCGTCATGGCGATGAGGGCCCAGGTCCTCAATCAGGAAGTGATCGCCAATAATCTTGCCAACTCCGACACCGCCGCCTTCAACAAAGACAAAGCCGTGTTCAAGAGTTTTCGTGACGTTCTCATGTTCGCTTCCCAACCCTCAGGGCTAGCTCGCCCCATCGGCGGCTATACGGCGGGGACGCTTATACAGGACGTTCAGACAATCCGCTCTACCGGCCCGATAGAAACCACAGGCAACCCCATGGATATCGCTTTGCCGGCAGGCGAATACCTGTCCGTCCAGACATCGTCCGGCACCCGCTACACCAGGCGGGGGGACGTGCAAATCGACGCGGAAGGCTACCTCCGGGTGGGTGGGTTCAACCTGTTAGGCGATTCCGGGGCACTACAACTTCAGTCAAGCAGGTCGTGTCGCATACTGGAGGACGGTTCCATCCTCGAAGAAGGGGTTCTTTTGGGAACGCTCCGGATAGTAAAAGTACTGGACGAGGACGATCTCCACAAAGAAGGCAATTCCCTTTTCAACGCAAGTCCGTCCAATGTCGCCTCTCTGGACTCACCGTCGCTCATGTGCGGCGCGCTCGAGAGGTCTTCGGTCGATCCGGTCGCCGAAATGATCGGTTTGATCCAGTCGATGCGTTCGTACG
>CAZMEF010000168.1:0-4387 GCA_964565305.1 uncultured Eubacteriales bacterium
TCGGCGATTCGGTGAAAGGCACTCTTACGGTAACGAAGAAGGCAGCGTCTGTAACACCGGACGCTGCAAGCAAGACATACGGAGATGCTGACCCATCCCTTACCGGAACTCTTTCCGGGTTCCTTGCGGCAGACGGAGTGAGTGCTACCTACAGCAGAGTAGCGGGTGAGGCGGTAGGAGATTACCTCATCAGCGCTACACTGACTTCTGAGGGAGTGCTTGGGAACTACGACATCACGTACAACACGGCAGACTTCACCATCAATCCGAAGGCGATTACGGTAACGGCTGATTCGCAGACGAAGGAATACGGTTCGGACGATCCAACCCCGTTCACGTACACCTACAGCGAGACCTTGGTAGGGGAAGACGAGTTCCAAGGAGCTCTTAGCCGCGAGGCTGGAGAGAACGCGGGGAGCTATCCAATAACCCAGGGCACGCTGGCTTTGGGAGACAACTACACCATCATCTTCGTGTCGGATAATCTGGTCATCACCAAAAAGGAGGCCTCGGTAACCCCCGACAACAAGAACAAGACCGCCGGGCTTCCCGACCCGGTCCTAACGGGAACCCTAGTTGGTTTTCTCCCGGGCGACTCTGTATCTGCCACCTACACTCGCGCTCCCGGCGAAGCACCCGGCTCCTACGTGATTAGCGCCCTGCTGGGCCCCGAGAGCGTACTGGGCAACTACAACATCGTCTACAACACAGCGCTCCTGAAAATCAACTCGAGTCCGCCGGTGAATCCTCCCATCGAAATTCCGGAGGAGTTGCCGCCGACCCTGAACATGGAGGATCACTTCGCGTACATCGAAGGCTACCCTGACAACACCGTGAGGCCAGAGGGTCTCATCTCCAGGGAAGAAGTGGCGGCGGTGTTCTTCAGACTCCTCGAGTCCGACTATCGCGAAAGAATCAGGACGCCGCAGACCTACTTCCCAGATGTGCTCATCGATCGTTGGTCGTCCAAGCACATCGCGACGCTCACTTTCGGACGCATTCTGGAAGGGTACCCGGACGGCACCTTCAAGCCGGCGAACTACATTACCAGGGCGGAGCTTGCGACCGTCGCATCGAGGTTTGATGAACTGAGCTTCCTCGATGCGAACGCTTTCCCGGACGTCGCGGGCCACTGGGCTGAGAAGTACATCAACTCAGCCGCCGCAAAGGGCTGGGTTGAGGGATACCCGGATGGGACTTTCAGACCGGATGAGTACATCACCCGCGCCGAGTTTGTGACCTTGGTCAACAGGGTTCTTCAGCGCAGGGTTCACGTGGAGGACATCCTTCCGGAGGCCAGGCAGTTCCCTGACCTCACGCAAGGCGCGTGGTATTACGAGGCAATGCAGGAGGCTATCAACAGCCATCTTTACGAGCGCAAGGAAGATACCTACGAAACATGGCTGGAGATCACCTATCCGCAACTTGAGATGTAGGAGATTCAGGAAGCGGTACGTCGCAAGCAGGAACAGGGAGGCAGAGCTACGGCTCTGTCTCCCTCTTTGTGGTGCGCCGGGCATGGACAAGGTTGCTCATTTTCGTAGCTTGCCCGCCTTCCTCAGGGCTGGTAGGTACTGGCTCTTTATCCCGCTGTCTTGCTCTACGTCACAGATGTTGGCGACAGTATCAAACAACTCGCTGGTAGCGTATTTCGGCAAAGCAATAATTTTTGCGAGTGCGTAGGCGCTTCCCCAACGGACGACAGTACTATCGTTCTCGGTGTTTTTAAGGAGTTTAGGTATCACGGATGAAAGCCCCTCACCGAAAACAGAAGCAAGATTGCCGACAATCCTTGATGATTCACGCTTAAGGGTGTTGTTTTCATGCCCTACGAACCCTTCGGCGAAACCTAACCAGTCAGATTTCACAATAGCGGGATTGGTGCGTGAAACCTGCTCCATCGCTTCAAGCACGAGCCCTATGCCTTTATCGGTCAAGCCAACCTCGCCATCAATTACTTTGACGCTCAACTCGCCACTCATCAACATTTCTGCTAGATGTTCTCGCTTTTGAACACTCTTCAGGCTTTTATCATTCACGACATCGTCAATGAGCATCTGCTTTCTCCTCCTCGCTTTCGACTTAATCAGGCAAAACTACTAACTACTTCACTGCTCCCGCGAAGAATCTGTGAGTTTTCAAACGCACCTAAATCAGAGTTTACGTCCTTGAGAAGTGTTGTGGAAGAATGTGGTGAGTTGCTGCTTGGGGGCTTTGGTCGGGCTGATAGGATTTGAACCTACGGCTTCCTGAACCCCATTCAGGCGCGCTACCAAGCTGCGCTACAGCCCGACCGCAAGAACAATACTAGCATAAAGCGTGACGCCTCACAACAACGCCAGCCCGGCCGTCTCTCATCCGCACTCTGCCCTCACCGCATCAGTGCAGACTATTCTGGTCCCCCATCGGACTGCTTGTTGCGCCGCAAACGACGCACCTCGTTGCTGATGCTTTGGATCCTCCGCAAGATCACAGTGAAGCTCGACGATGCCACGAAAGCCACCATCTCCGCCGATTGACGGGCAATTGCCACGGCCACCGGCAGGACTACGCACGCGGCGACAGCGCTCCGATCATGGTCTTTCATCAGATAGTACAGCAATCCCCACAGACCCAAAGCCGCGGCTACCATGGGGAGCCCCGATAGCCTTAAGCACGCTCCGACAAAGGTTGCCAGGCCCCCGCCGCCATGGAACCCTAGCCAGACAGGCCAGTTGTGACCCGCAATGGCAAAAGCCGGCGCCAAAGCCGTCCAACTCGATCTTGACGCGAGTCCGCCGACGAGGGCCGCCAGGTACCCTTTGGCAAGGTCGCCCGCAAGAGTCAGCACGCCGGGTAGCCAGCCGATGTTCCAAGCAACATTGGTCGCCCCGACATTCTCCGAACCAACGTGACGGATATCCCTTTTTCCGAACCACTTCGTGAACACATAGGCGCTTGGGAAGGAGCCGATCAAATAGGCCGTCAACCACGACGTCAACATGGCTTCTCCTCCTCTGCCTTCGGGCGTTAACCTCCTCATATGTAGATGCCTGGTTTCTGAAGCAGCCGCCGACCTCCTGAAGTAGCCTCCGACCTCCTGTAGCACACGTTAACCTCTCCTGCAAGTATCTACGTATCTACCGGCACATAGGTAGGTTCGGTGGCACACATTTCTCTACGCTCTGCCATCATTTCTACCGAAACTTGGCGGTCTTCCTAGCGTACATCGAGCATAACCGTTCCAAGCCGCGGGCGTACGGTTCGTTTGCGTCAATGTCGTGGAACGGCAGGGAAGAGGGGAGCAGTGCCTTCATCCTGTCAAGGCTCAAGTCCTGGGGTTTGACCACGATCAGCGGTAGGCCGACCCTCTGACACATAGCTTCCTTCATCAGATCGCGCGCCTTGGCCTCGTTCACAGCATTTGTGTCGTACTCCTCCGATCCCGCATAGTGCTGGATGCCATTGAACTCGATGGCGACGATTCCTGGAGCCAAACGGTCGAGTTCCAAACGCCCGCCCGTGGTGGGGTTTTCGAGGAAACGCGGACGCACGTTTGAGAGAAGTCGCGGAGTGTCGACAAGAAATTCAAGAAGGCGGCCGGCAAGGAACTCCCCTCGAAAGTTGGCCATATCGAAATCATCCTCTAGTTCTTCGACGAGTTGCCGTTGGAGCCTTTCGGGCACCCAACACGAAGGCTTTAGCCGCCTCCCGTACGCGAACAAGCGGAGCCATCCGTGATTGACCAACGATCTGCACGTCGCCGCGGTCCTTGTCCTACTTATGCGAGTTTTGGCGGAGAGCTCGTCGAGGCTTATCGGCCTTAGGTACTTGACGGCCGTGACCATCGAACGCTCGCGATGATCGAGGTTCGGGTCCTCATGCAGCATCAAAAGCGCGGTCTGGGAGATGTGCAAACCATTGTTCCTCCCGTCAGTATTCGCCGGATCCGGTCGGTACCTATCGAACTCTGCCACATTGCCCGGCGACGGCATCACCATCATCTCACAATATGGCAGGATATGGAAGAGTTTGCTGGAGAAATCCAGATGAGTTTCTCGGGCTGGCGACTCCAGAGTATCGGGTCGCAAAACGACAGCTAGCAGGTCATATTACCTCCGTGCGGCGGCTGTGGAATTGTCTGAAATCACGAACATTGGACTGAAAAGCGCAAGTGCTGATTTCCGGTAGATAGATCCGGTGCGACTATCAATTTCCGGCACTTAGAACGAACCTAAGTACCGTTTGGTGATAGATAGGTGGCAGTCGACACTTGTCGACCCAACGAAGCGTCCGCGGTCTCGGCACAAGACCACTTAGCTAGGCGACGCGAAACTTGACAAGGAAATGACGTTTCCAACGAAAGGGCTTCAAACTGGCCTTCTGCTGAAGCCGTTCGTGGCGACAA